>JBMYQZ010000028.1:0-18531 GCA_049601855.1 Limisphaerales bacterium
CGCTTGGAGCATCCGAATATCGTTCCGATACACGAGCTGGGACATGACGCGGAGGGACGGCTGTTCTACGCCATGAAACTGGTCAAGGGACGGACGCTCCAAGCGATCCTCGAGGGCCTCGAAGCAGGTGATTCGGCGACGGTTTCCCACTACACCTTGGATCGGCTGCTGACGATCTTCCGGAAAGTGTGCGACGCCATTGGCTTCGCCCATCATCACGGCGTGGTTCATCGGGATCTGAAGCCGGAGAACGTCATGGTGGGAGAATTTGGTGAAGTGCTGGTGATGGATTGGGGATTGGCCAAGATCCTGAACGACGAGGAACATTCCCGCCTCGATGGTGCCGGTGTCGAATCGGTTGAAGGATTCCGGGAACTGAGTGAGTCTCAGCTGGCTGCCCAAGCGGAGAATCTGACAATGGAGGGGGCCGTGATGGGCTCTCCCCTTTACATGCCTCCGGAGCAGGCGGAAGGGCGGGTGGCTGAGATTGGTCCCCACTCCGACATCTACTCCCTCGGGGGAATTCTCTACACAATCTTGACGCTGCGAACGCCGGTCGGAGGACGCAAGCTCCGGGAGGTTCTCGACAATGTGAAGAGCGGCAACATCACGCCGCCGATCCGGCTTGGCGGATCCAAATCGAAGGGGCGAAAGCTATCCGGTTCCAAAATCGCCGATCCGGGCGATGCGGACGTTGATCGTCTGCCGCACTGTCCGCGCGGAAAAGTGCCGGCGGCGTTGTCAACGGTCACCATGCGCTCGATGGCCCGGGAGACCGCCGACCGTTACGCGAGCACCAGTGCCTTGGCGGCAGATGTTGAGAAATATCAGGGAGGCTTCTCCACCAGCGTTGAGCAGCTCTCCTTCGTCGGTCAATTGCTCCTCCTGATCAAACGCAATCGGGCGCTCAGCACCTGTCTCTTCGCCGCGGCGCTGGCCACCTGCTACCTGAGCTTCAATCTGCTTCTTTCGAGCGTGGAGGCAGAGCGGGTCGCGGGTGTCGATGGCCAGTTATACGGCACCAAGATGAGGTTGTTGCCGGAACTCTGGCTGAGAAACGAGCTGCCTGAATTGAGCGCGCATCTCTACCAGACGAAGAAATCACCGCTGCGGGGTTGGGAATGGTACTATTGGCAGCGACAGCAAGCGCCGTATCGGTATTTGCTTGAGCGCCGTGACACGGTACTCGGGGTGGCAATTTCGCCCAACGGAAAAATGATTGCGACAGCTGGAACCGATAAGGTGGTCAACATTTGGAGAGCTGAGGACGGCCTGCTGCTGCGCTCCTTGGAAGGTCATGGAGGGACGGTGAACCGGGTCGCCTTCACACCGGATTCCCGCTCGGTGGTGTCGGTTTCCTCGGATCATAATGCGCGTCTTTGGGACCTTGATTCCGGAACGCTGCGGAAGCGGTTCGACGGGCACACTGCGGCCATCAGAACCGTTGCGATCAGTCCCGATGGCCGACGGCTCTTCACCGGTGGGGCGGATCGCCGCGGCCGGGTTTGGGACCTGGATACCGGCGCGAGCATCCGCACGTTGACCAGTTTTGGTTCCTCGGTGATCGCCGGCGCATTCAGTCCGGACAACCGGTTGCTGGCGACAGGAAGCGAGTATCATCCACCAAAGATCTGGGATGTCAGCAGTGGTCGCCTGCTGCATTCCCTGGGGCGTCCTGGGACGCTTCAGGATCTGACCTTTGTGGCGGGAGGGAAACAGTTGCTCACCTCTCATCGGGACGGGTGGATCCGTCGCTGGGACACGAAGACCGGAGAGTCGATCGACGGAGGCGAGGATAGTTTTGCGGATACGCAGTTGTTCCTCGACGTGCTGCCGGATGACCGACTGGCCGTAAGCGGTGGGCGTAATAACCTGGTGGTGATCCGGGAGGGTTCTTCCCTGGACCCACTCAGGGAGTACCGGGGGTTGGTCGACCCGGTGACGGATGTTGCGATCTCACCCGATGGGAAGTGGTTTGTCGCCGGCAGCCGGAGTGGCGCGGGGGTGTGGGATGTCGGTGATTTGCGCGGCCCCACCGAGCAGTTTGAGGGACACACCGGAAGCATCCACACCGTGGCCTTTTCAAGTGACGGCCGGTGGTTGGCCACGACCGGAGCGGATCGTACGGCCAGAGTATGGGAGGCGTCGAGTGGCAACGAGATCCATATGCTGGCGGGACCGGATGGCAACCGGATGCATGACGCGAAATTCACCGCTGATGACCGGGCTTTGATTACCGCCTCTGGCCACGAGGCGCAGGTGTGGGCTCTGCCATCCGGCGAGCTGGGACGGACGTTCGAAGGTCATACCAATGAGATTCGCGGGATCTCCGTTGCTCCGGACGGAGGGCGCGTCGCGACGATTGCGGGCAATAATATCCGGATCTGGAACCCAGCTACCGGCGAAGAGATCAGCTCGTTTGTTGGTGACCCACGTGAAGTCTATCAGGTCGCATTCTTTCCTGATTCCAGGCGGTTGGCCAGCTGTGGAGCGGGGGAACCGTGGACGGTATGGAATACCGACACGGCTGAACGTCTGATT
The DNA here is from genome assembly GCA_049601855.1 of Limisphaerales bacterium. Classification (GTDB taxonomy): domain Bacteria; phylum Verrucomicrobiota; class Verrucomicrobiia; order Limisphaerales; family JAYPXF01. The sequence continues at coordinate 2,542 of JBMYQZ010000028.1, forward strand.
ACTCTCAAATATCACACCGGCCGCAAAACAATTTCGGTTTCGGCGGACGGGGCGACCATCATGACTTCGTCGGGCAATGGGAGAATTCAGTTGTTCGACGCCGACACCGGGAAGGGACGCCATCACCAGGTCAGAGACCGTATGCCGAGGGGAGCGAGCGTCTATGATCACTGGGAATTCGCTCATAAACAGGCAGTCGTAGGTGCCTACTTTCTGGGTGATGGCCGGAGAGTCGTCTCTGCCGGTAGCGATGGCACGATCCGGCTGTGGTACGTCGATCGGGTTGACTCGAAGTTAGGTTTCCGAGCTGGGGAGACATTTTCCTTTGATGCGCTGGGAGCCCGAATCAATGCCATCGCCTGTTCGCCAGATGGCCGGAAAATCGTCGCCGGCGGGTTTGATCAGAAATACGGCAAGGCGTGGATCAAGATTTGGGACCGCGGGCCGTTGCCAGAAGTGGAGTAAGAATGGAGTTATTTCCGTTCACGGGATCTCCGGCATTCCGTTCGCTGCCAACTCATCGATGGCCTTCTCAAATCTCGGCATTGCCGAAGGAGGGGCCCATACCACCATCCCTGGCAAAGCGGATTCGTAATTGAAAGCTCCAAGCTTTTTTGAGACCGGGTCCTCTTTGAGAACTTCCAACATGGTGCTGTACACCCGTTTCCGGAATGCATCGTTGCGATCCCAATTCGCCTCCACCCAATCCGGCTGGACGAATTCACGCCGCTCCAAGTGCTTGAGCCGTGTGAGGGCATCAAGATGGAATTCATAGGCCTTCTCCCAATCAGCAAAAAACTTGGCGTCTTTGGGACCGGGAGTTTGTGGGTAGACAAATCTAACCATCAGAATACTCCAGGCCCGTTTCAGCGGTGGTTGCGGAACTGCATGGTATAGAGGTATCACGTGCTCAAGGGCGGCGACGTGATTGCTGACCGTATCGGCCTTGAACGACATGATGATGCCGACTGCCACCACGATCGGTGATGCGATGATCAAGATATTCTTGGTCTTGCTGTTCATGAGGAGTGTCTACTCGAGCTTGCACACTCGTTCAATTGAGAATTCGAAGGCAACCACGGTGCCCTCGGGTGGATGACACAAAGAGTCATGAACAAACGGTTTGCTGCGATTGATACGCTTTGCTGTCTCCCCCGCTTACGACTCCCAAAACAATGGGTGTGTTCGAAAACCGTTCAGCACAGCCAATCATAGCTGGAGGCCAGGCTGACCAGGCACGGGGAGCGTGCCGCTGGTCCTTCGTACTCGGGGCCGGTCCGATGAAAGAAGAATCTGAGTTCGAGTTCCAGGCACGCGAGGCAGCCGGTTCAGCGCTTGTTGGTGATCGTCAGAACGAGGACTGCTTCAATTCCTTCCACTCGCTCAGGCTCGGCGCCACAATCCGGTTCGACAAGCTCGGGGGCTCTTCGTATACCTCCGCCATGACCCGATTGTTGGCATTGCTGATGACTCTATCCGTGGGATTGTTGTCGGCGCAGAATCCGCTCTCTGTCTCCTCGCCGGAGGCGGACAACTCCCCGGCGGCGGAGATGGCTTCGTTCCAGTTGGACGAGCGCCTCCAGGTGAATCTCTTCGCGGATGAATCCCATGGCATTGCCAATCCGGTGTGCTTCGAATGGGATGCGCATGATCGTTTGTGGGTGCTCTGCACCTGGGCTTATCCGCAGGTGAAACCAAACGCGCGGCCGAATGACAAGTTGATCATCCTCGAAGATCGCGATGGCAACGGCAGAGCGGATCACAGCTCGGTGTTCATGGACGGACTGGATATGCCCACCGGGTTCGCCCTCGGGCATGGCGGGGTTTACATCGGGGAAGGACACGATCTCATCCATGCGAAGGATACGGACGGCGATGGCAAGGCGGACAAACGTGAACTGATCTTTACCGGCTTCGGCACGGGTGACACGCACCAGAACATCAACTCCTTCGCCTGGTCGCCCGGTGGGGAGTTGTTCTTTTGCCAAGGTCTGCATTGTTTTTCCTACGTCCAGACTCCGTGGGGCAATCGGGTGCTCGAAGAACATGGTTCGTGGCGGCTGCGCCCCTTGCGGCGGCAACTCAACAGCTACCGTCGCACCAGTGGTGGCGGGAATCCCTGGGGCTACGCCTTCGGTGCTTGGGGCGAACCGTTCATCAAGAGCAACAGCCCGGGCGTGAGTGAACTCCTCCCGTCTTTGGTGCAGACCGATCATATCGGTGGCGGCTTCTGGGGCGGCTCGATGCAGATCGGGTCCACCAAGATCAAGTCGATGATCATCGAGATCGTCGACTCGCCGCATCTGCCGGATGACTTGCAGGGCGACTTCCTGATCGCCGGGTATTTTGCGCGCAATGTCGCCCGACTTCGCCCGCACCTCGATGGTGCCGGACATCGCCTCGAACGCCTCGAACCCATTCTCACGTCCACGCACAACGCCTTCCGCCCGGTTGACCTCAACATCGGGCCGGACGGTGCACTCTACGTCGCCGATTGGTTCAACCCAATCATCGGCCATTACCAGGCTTCCCTCCGCCACCCGGATCGCGACGTGAAACATGGCCGCATCTGGCGGATCACCGCGAAGGATCGTCCACTGTTAAAGTCGCCCAAGATCGGCGAAATGAACGCGAATCAATTGGTGGGACGACTCAACTCGCCGCGCCAAAGGAACCGGTATCTAGCCAAACAACGCCTGATGGAACTCCCGAAACGGGAAGCCCTTTCAGCCACGCGCAAGTGGTTGCGGGGACCCCGGAAGGAACACGATCTATTCGGAGCCATCGGCGTGTTCGAATCGCACGAGACGGTGAATGCGGAGCTGCTCGATCGGCTACTCCAAGCCAAAGATCATCGGGCCCGGGCCTATGCCACCCGGGTTGCCGGACGTTGGCATGATCGACTCGACGATCCCCTGAAGCGTCTGCGTCGGAGCGCGACTGATGCCCACGCGCGCGTCCGCCTCGAGACCATCGTGGCGGTGAGCGAAGTTCCCCGCGCAGAGTCCGTCGTGATCGCCTGCCAGGCCGCCGAGGGGCACAGCGACAAGTTCATCGACTTCGCCCTCACCCAGGCGATCCACGGCTTGGCGGAACATTGGAAGCCCGCACTGATTGCCGGCCAGCTGAAGTTTGAACACAGTGCCCACCTCACGCGCGTCATCTCCCGCTACGACAGCAAGGAATTGAAACCCATCATTCGCGAACGCGCCGACGATCCGGCGATGCTCACGGCCTATGCCAGTCTGGCAAACACCGCCGAGGTGGACTGGGTACTGGATCGCGGGCTCACCGAAGCGCGGGTCATCCAAGCCCTCGAGCAAGCTGCCCGCGAGCGTAACCTGAAACCTTCGCGTTCCACTGCGCCGAAACTGATCAAAGCGCTGGACAACACACTCAATCCCGCCCGCATCGACATCATCAATCTGTGTTCGCAATGGCAGCTCAAGGAAACGGTCATCCGAATCCGCCGCATTGCGATCGACATGAAACAGCCGCAGCCTTTGCGCCAGGCGGCGATCGAAGCCATCGGCCGGATTGGCGGCCCGGGCATCACCGAAACCCTCGTCGATCTGGCCGACGGTGATTCCGAGTTGGCTCTCACCGCGATCTCTGGACTCGCCCCGCGCAACATTTCGCTCGCCTCGACCAAAGCCGTCGAGCACCTCCCTGATCTCAATGAAACCGAAATCGGCCAACTGCTGAGTACCTTGCTCGCCCGGGAAAGCGGCGCCGCGGCTTTGGCCAAGGCCCTGGACAAACGCCCGGTTCCGGAAGACACGGCCAAACTGATGCGACGCTGGCTCAATACCGCCGGTCGCTACGACGATCAACTGAATGCGGCCATTGGTGAGACCGGCGAAGTTCCCGCGTTCGACCCGGCGATCGTCGCGAAGTTGAGCAAGGAATCTCTCGCCTCCGGCAACGCCGAGAACGGCAAGCGCATCTTTCAACACCCGATGGTCAGCTGCACCGCCTGTCACGAAGTCGATGGTATCAAGGGCGCCACCAGCAACGTCAAAGGCCCCAACCTCAGCGCTGTGGCCGCGGGACTTCCAATCGAACTCCTGGTGGAAAGCCTCCTCTGGCCTGCGCGCCAGATCAAGGAAGGCTACCAGTCGATCAGCATCTCGACGAAAGACGGCCGTTTCATCACCGGCTTCGCGGATGGCGAGCGGGGCGGACTCGTTCGCGTGCGCGACATCACCTCGGGACACATCACGACGATCCGCCGCAACGAAGTGAAGACCCGCAACAACTCCGGTTCCATGATGCCGCAAGGCCTCACCGCCAGCCTGACGCAACAGGAACTGCGCGACCTGATCAAGTTCCTCAGCACCTTGAAAACCCAGTGAAAACGATTCTCACATTCCTCAGCACGACGTTGCTGGCCAGTGCCGCGACCTTCTTCAATGGCAAAGACCTCTCTGGCTGGAGCGCGGCCGAGATGAAATACTGGTCGGTGAAGGACGGCGTCATCGTCGGCAATGCGAGCGCCAATGTGCCGAAGAACGAGTTCCTGTGGTCCGACGTGAAGGTGAAGGATTTCTATCTCGTCGTGGATGTGAAGCTTTCCCCGCCCAATCGCAATGCCGGGATCCAGTTTCGTTCCAAGCCGATCAATGAGCACGGTCAGGCGCTCGGTTACCAGGCCGATGTCGGCGCCGGCGTCTGGGGGAAACTCTATCACGAGCACGGTCGCAAGAAGCTTGATTGGAACAATCACGCCGACAAAGCGGTGAGGCACGGCGAGTGGAACCGTTACGAAATCCTTGCGGTCGGTCACCAGATCTGGACGGCGATCAACGACACGCTTTGCGTGGCGATCGAAGACCCCGAGGGCGAACTCTCCGGGAAAATTGCCCTGCAGATTCACAGCGGGCCACCGCAACGCGTGGAATATCGGATTGTAAAATTTGTTCACAATCCGCCGCTGAAATTGGCCAAACACAGCCGCGCCGACCTGCTCGCGGCCCTGCCCAAGAAACAGGCCGCCGAAGCAACGGTTGATCGCAGCGTTTGGAATGACGAAGTGCGCACCTGGCGGGCATTGCTCGACGCCAATGATCCGGGGATGAACGCGAAGTGGTTTGCACGTGGACATGATGACTCGCAATGGAAAACCATGCGGCTGCCCGCGATTTTCGAACGCGCCGGTCTATCGGGACACGATGGCACGGTGTGGTTTCGTCGCACAGTGAGACTCACCGCGGCGCAGGCCCAGCAGGAGCAAACTTTGAATCTCGGACCGATCGACGACATGGACATGGCGTGGGTCAACGGGACGCAGGTTGGCGGAATTGAGATACCCGGCTACTGGCTCAAGCCACGCAGCTATCCTGTCCCGGCGAAATTGCTGCGACCGGGACAAAACGTGATCACCGTCCGCGTCATTGATCACGGCTGGAGCGGAGGCTTCACCGCGTCACCGAAGCAGATGAAGCTGAATGCTCACAACCTGGACGGACCGTGGCGCTATCACGCCGGCGTTTCCCTCAAGTCGCTCGGTTTGAAGAATCTGACCAATCCTACCAACCCACAGCCCACCAAGACCGCCGCGCCGGCCAAACCGGCAATCGAAGTTCCCGCGGTATTGCTTCCTTTGGCACGACCGAGCCGGCCGGTGCCAGGCTTCGAAGACGGCTTTGCCATCGATCGCCCGCAGACCATCGCGATCTTCGGCGGTAGCAACGCTGCCGAGTGTCAGCGCCATGGCTGGCTGGAACTGCGTCTGATTTCGGCGTTCCCAAAGCATCGCGTCCGCCTTCGCAACCTAGCGTGGCCAACTGACACGGTCTTCCAGCAAACTCGACCACGGAACTTCTTCGGCCAATCCAAACCGGACTACGGCGAGAAGGATGGCCGAGAGCAGATCTCGATCGATGTTGCCGTGCTGTGGTTCGGTCAGATGGAATCGCTCCAAGGTGAGCAAGGAATCGACGATTTCACCAAGGCTTACGAACAGCTGATCGAACAGGTATCCGCCTACACGAAACGAATCATTCTCGTCTCCCCAGCTCCGTTCGATGATCCGCTTTCGCTGGGCTTCGATCTGAAGAAACGAAATGGAAATCTGCAACGCTATGCGGATGCCATCCGTCGACTGGCCGACCAGCACCGGCTTCCGCTGGTGAAGCTTCCGCCCTCCAGCACACGCGATGGCACGGCGCTTTCCGAAGCCGGTCACAAGCAGGTCGCGAAAGCTTTTGCCCGGCAACTCGGATTTGCACGCAAACTACCGCCGTTCACGAACTATCTGCGCGACACCATCCGCGAAAAGAATGTCATCTGGAGTCGCTACTGGCTGCCGAGCAATTGGGCCTTTCTGTACGGCAACCGCCAGACCCAACCGAGCAGCCGCGATCATCGCGACAAATCCAAACGATGGTTCCCGAAAGAGTTGGAGGAGTTCCAGAAGCGGGCCGAGGAACTGGAACAACAGATCCACACCCGCGTTCGCGAGAACCGTTAGAAGCTTGGAACTTCCGGGCCGCGCCTCTAACGTCCCGCGCGTGTCCGACCCCCAGCCCATCTCGGGAACGACCCGGTTCTGCGCCGTCTACGGTCATCCGGTCAAACACTCGGCTTCGCCGGCGATGCAAAACGCCGGGATTGCCGCGTTGGGGCGTGATTGGCGCTACCTCGCGCACGACGTCGAGCCACATGCACTGACCGCAGCCATTGCCGGCGCAGCGGCGATGAAATACATCGGTCTCAACCTCACCGTCCCGCACAAGATGCTCGCCTACGACCTGGTCGATGAACTCGACGAGACCGGCCGCACCTGGGGCGCCGTGAACACGATTCGTTTCGAAGGCAGCGACGGCGAAGGCAATCACGTTCCGCTCGCCGAACTTCCGATCGACTACGACGGACCCGTGCGGACGCATGGCTTCAACACGGATGCCGACGCCATCGTTCGTTCGCTGAAGGAAGACCTCAACTTCGATCCCAAGGGAAAACGCATCGTCGTCCTCGGCGCCGGTGGTGCCGGGCGGGTGGCGGCCCTCCGATTGGCCGCGGAAGGCGCCGGTGAATTGTTCCTGGTAAACCGATCGGCGAACAAATCGGAGGCGGTGAGCGAAGAGATTGCTTCCCACCATCATGGGACGCAGTGCTCGCTCGGCTACCCGGAAGACCAGAAGACTGATCTCCTGTTGAACGCGACCTCTCTCGGATTGAAGACGGATGACCTGATCCCTTTGGACGAGTCCAAGTTCCCCTTCGACGGCGCACCTCTGGCGTACGACATGATTTATCGCCCGGCCGAAACACCGTTCCTCCAACGCGCTCGGAAAGCCGGCGTCAAGACCGCCAACGGACTGGGAATGTTGTTGTATCAGGGCACGAAAGCGCTTGAAATCTGGTCCGGCCAAACCGCCCCCGTCGACACGATGCGGAACGCGCTCAAACTGAATGTCTACGGACCCCAATCTTAACCCCTACGCCGCGATGCCGTTCCATTTCTGGACGGTGACGTTTTTTATCTTCGGGTCCATCGTCGGGAGTTTCCTCAATGTCTGCATTCATCGACTGCCGCGGGACCTGAGCGTGGTGCATCCACCCTCCCACTGCCCCAAGTGCGAGTATCAAATCCCCTGGTTCCTCAACATCCCGATCATCACCTGGCTCATGATCGGCGGCCGTTGTTCGAATTGTCGCGCACCGGTCAGCCCACGTTACTTCCTCGTCGAGATCTTTACCGGGGCCTTGTTTGCGATGAGTTGGATCAGCTTCGGCAACACCTCCGTCGGCGTAAGCATCGCCATGAGTGTTCTGCTCGCGGGAATGATCGCGGCGACCTTCATCGACTTCGAACACTTCATCATCCCGGACGAAATCACCATTGGCGGCGCGGTCGTGGGCGTCATCGCCTCGGCGATCGTTCCGGCCCTGCACGAGGAAACGACCTGGTTGATGGGCTTGAAGGAAGGGGTGATCGGCGCCGTGGTGGGCGGCGGTATCGTCTGGACCGTGTTGCATTTTGGCAAACTCCTCTTCGGCCGCTATCACGTGGATTTCGAGGAGGGTGAGGAGATCATCTTTACCGACATGGAAATCGTGATGCCGGAAAAGAACATCGCCTACGGGGAAGTGCTTTATCGCAAGACGGATACCATTCGCTTCCATGCGCAGGAACTGGAACTGGCCGATCGGTGTTACCGCAATGTCGATGTTGCGCTCACGCAGAAGGAGATGATGATCGGAGATGATAAGTTGGATCCCGAGCCCATCACCTACATGCGCGTCATCACCGACACGATTCAATTGCCACGTGAAGCGATGGGCTTTGGCGACGTGAAGTTCATGGCCGCCATCGGCGCGTTCGCCGGATGGCAGGCGACGATCTTTTCGCTGATCTGCAGTTCCTTGCTCGGGTCTTTCGTCGGTGTGAGCATGATCGCGTTGGGGCGCCGTGAATGGTCCAGTCGCTTGCCCTATGGACCCTACATTGCGCTGGCGGCCTTGATCTGGATCTTCTTCCAGGGCGAGATCAAGGAGAAGCTGGCACTGCCCTACTGAACCGTGACTCAGGCGGCCTGCCTCTGCTACGATCCAACCAATGAAGTCGCTCGTCATCGCCCTGCTCGCCCTCATGCCCTCCGCCCACGCACAACTGCCGGATATCAGTTCGATCGAAGCGGATCTACAGGTACCGGAACTGACCACCGGCAAACCTTCCCCCGGCGAGCGCGTGAAACAAAAGCTCCCCACGCGCGAACAGTTGCCCTCCCATCACGTGCTCTATCTGCCTGAAGATTGGACACCGGATCGGAGTTGGCCCGTGTTGGTGGAATTCGCCGGCAACGGCCCCTATCGAAACAAATACCACGACATCAGCACCGGACGGGTCGAAGGCAGCAAGCTTGGCTACGGCATTTCCGGCGGCGAGGGCTTCATCTGGCTTTGCGTTCCGTACCTCGACGAAACCGGTCACACCAATGTGACCCGTTGGTGGGGCACCAAACCGGACTACAACCCGCAGCCGACCATCGACTACTGTCTCGAGGCCGTGAACTTCGTTTGCAGCAACTACGGAGGCGACACCAACCGCCTCGTGCTCTGCGGATTCTCCCGAGGAGCGATCGCCTGCAATTTCATCGGCCTGCACGACGACCGGATCGCGCCGATCTGGCGGGCGTTCATTCCGTACAGTCACTACGACGGGGTGATCACCCGCTGGCCATATCCGGGCGACGATCGCAAGTCAGCCCTCTCCAGACTCCGGCGATTGAATGGCCGCCCACAGTTCATCTGCGGCGAAAACGACAATGCGGACAAGACCCGCGATTACCTGCGATCGCTTGATATCAAAGGCGATTTCACTTTCGCCCCGACCGGCTTTCGCAATCACAACGACGCCTGGACGCTCCGCCCTACGCCGGCACGCGCGAAACTTCGTGCTTGGCTCCAACGCGTTCTGCGCGAGTAATGCCCAGATGAAAGCTGTCCTGGCCCGCGTTCGCATCCTCGCCGTGGCTGTTCTCGCCACGATCGTTTCCACCGGCTGCCTGGAATGGGATCAGCAGGTCCTGACTTTCCGCCATGATCGCAAATCTGACACGCTGCTGATCTTTCAGGATTATCGCGGCATCTACGGCGCCGACCACCAGACCAAGTTGCTGGACAGCGAAGTTGAGCAATTGAAGTCCGTGCTAAAGGGCCGTCGCACGTTCTTTTTTTCGAATTGGATTCTTGAAATCAATCTGCAGGCCTTGCCGGACATGATTGCCGACTTGGAGAATGAGTCTCCCAGTCGTGTCACGGAACAGGAGATGCATCGTCGCGGTCTGCTCCTGATGAAATTCGTTCAGCAGAACTGCAGCATTGAAAACGGCGACTTCTATCTCGATGACAAAAAGCGAATCTCCGGTGTCCAACGCGTCAAGATACGCAAGGTCTCCAAGCTCCTACCGCTCTTGAATGCGGCCGTCCTGGCCGCGTACAAGGACGAGGCAATGAAGCATCAGGACGATCTCGCCCGGCAGACCTATCTCAATCAAGTATCCGGCGAGGACTGGCAGTTCGTCCGCTTCAACGGCAACCAGCTCGTGGTGCCCGTGCCGCTTACGAAAGAGGATTACGAGAAGCAGTTTCGGAGTGAAAGCAGCTCGGTCGAGATGGCGAATTTTGAAAAATCGGGAATGAAGTTCGAGCATCGCGACGGTGTGTTGACCTATAGCATCGGGAATCCGAAAGGCCGTTTCACCCGCGTGGAGGTGGAAACCTTCACGGCGACCTATCGAGACAACTTCCGCGCTCACCTGCCGAAGGACATTATCGTGAAGGAAGCCTACGATTCCGATGCGGCGGCGAAGAAGTTCGTCTTGGGCAAATAGCTCGGCGATCACTCGATCGCCAACAACGATCGCATGGTCTTGAGCAACAATTCTTCCACCTCCGGTGCCACGCGGGAGACGCGGCCAGTTTCGTAGCCGCCTTGGGAGTAGGAAATCTTCGTGCCGATATAGCCAGGCGCGTATTGACCATAGGCCGCCATGGTGACGAAGAGGTCCGGGCGCATCTTCTGAGCCGCCAGTTGGTATTCCACGAACAGTTCTCCAGGCATATAGACGATCCGGGCGGAACCCACACGCAGACAGTTGATGTTGATCTTGTGCCCGGCCTTCGTTCGACGAAGGAAGACGAGGTCACGAGCAGCAAAGACGCGGTTCCGGTCCTTCTCCTTTTCATTGAGCAACACCTTGCCACGGGATTCCTCGGTGATGGTGTCGCGCACCGGAAGGGACAAGGGAACGTAGCTCCAACCAATGTCATCAGAATCGATCTTGGTTTTCTTCTGAGACGTCCATGCGAGCTTCATTCCCTTCGCAAGACGCGCAGCCAACAGCGGACGTCTTTCCGGGGAGCCATCATTGTATTTACCAGCCCCGACATTGCCACCTGCCCCGGCGAAATGAATGTGCGCAGCGGCGGGAACTTCCTTCTCCATGATTCCCCGTGCCATACCCGGGAAATCCGGATTCACTCCACCCTTGCCGTAATAGCTTTGCGGGTGCGTCGCGTAGTGCGTGATGGAAGCAAGCGGCTGATCACCATTCCAGAAGCTGACCAGCTCGACGAAGGGATCGATCACACCTTCGGGCGCCGCGATGGCTGCCGGATTACGACTGGAACTGAAACGCACGATCTTGACCCGGCCATTGCCGCCGAGGATACGCCGATTCGAAGCCACCTTCTCGACCCGCCCCTTGCCAACACCCACGTGCGTCACGGGTTGGGCCTTCTTCAGCGACGCTCTCGCGGCCTTGGCAACGTCTGCGATTGCCGCCCGCGCAAATTCCGGATCAAACATGTATCCGCCCAGACCGATCGTCTTGATCAATTCCTCCACCGAGTAGTCCGCCGCCGGGGCATCGTGTTGATGTATCGTATGCACCGTCACCCGATCGGCACTGGTACCGACGGCTTTCGCCAGCCGTTCGCGATAATCGTCATGGGCGGCGTTGCCAATTCCCACCCAATCGAAGGAACAAAGCACGATCGGTCGTCCGCTGCCCACAAGGACCACTCCTCGCGCGGAAAGCGGCGCCACGATTTTCTTCACGGGCGAGATATTGCCGTTGCAAAGCGGCGCTCCGATCGGCGGGGTCACGTCGGCCTCGAAGGTGGCGATCTTCAATGGCGCCGCTGACGCGGAAACCAATCCGAGGAAAACAACGCAGACGGAAAGTATTCGCATTGAACTCAGGATAAGACCGATTCCTCGCCAGCTTGAATCAGAAAATCATTCCAGATCACCGCAGCTTGTTCGGACCGATAACACACGCTAGCGTCCACAGATGAATGAGTTTCACTTCGTTCTCAAAGATTGGCACGTCATTGCCGCCCTCCTCACCATCGTCGGCTGGATCGCTTCGGATCAACTCAAACCCTGGATTCACTCCCTGATCCTGATTCGTGAGATCAAGTTTCACATCGGCCAAACGATTGAGGTCATGTACGTCGATGGCGAATGGACCCCGGTCACCATCAAGGGCTTCAAGCCGACCATTCCCTTTCGCCAGATCGGTGGAGTGCTGGTGGAGCACATTCACAGTGACGGCACACCCTACACGGAGAAACTGTCGTTCACCGTCTATCACTACGCCCGGAAGCGGTTTAAGAAGGCCGTCAGTTGAACGTTCCACCCAGGGCGTCATGTTCCGATCATCTTTGCCGCGTAGATTCAATCACCGAAAGCTTGCATCCCAACCATGCGGGTACTGTTTGTAGAAGATTCTGATCGCCTGCGCAAAAACGTCACCACGGCGTTGAAGGCGTCGGGCTATGCCGTGGATGCGACGGGGGACGGCGAGGAGGGGCTGTGGATGGGCCAGACCCATGATTACGACGTGATCATTCTCGATATCATGCTGCCGGGCATGGACGGCCTGCAGATTCTCGATCAGCTGCGGAAAGACGGGAAGGAGACTCCGGTACTTTTCCTCACCGCCCGCGACACGGTGGATGACCGCGTGCACGGTTTGCGTCAGGGCGCGGATGATTACCTCATCAAACCGTTCGCGCTGGAAGAATTGCTGGCCCGCGTGGAGACGCTCTGTCGGCGCAATTACAAGAAGACGACTTCGAAGGTTTCCATCTGTGACCTCGAGCTGGATTCCACCGCCAAGTCAGTGCAACGAGACGGCAAATCAATCGTCCTCGCCGCCCGGGAATTCGCCTTGCTCGAATACCTGATGCTGCGGGAAGGCCAGGTCGTGTCGCGGACAGAGATTGAAGAGCACATTTACGACGACTTGGTGTCACCGATGAGCAACGTGGTCGACTCGGCCATTTGCTCGCTGCGCAAGAGCATTGCAACCTCGAAGGATTGCTTACCGCTCATTCACACCCGTCGTGGTCAGGGCTACGTGATGGAGGATCGTTCGTGAACAGCATCCGCCACAAACTGCTCCTGTGGCTGCTGCCGGGATTGGGAATTCTATGGGGCACAGCAGGGACGACGATCTACCTGACGGTGGAGTCCGGACTGCAGTCGCAGCTTGATTCGGAATTACGCGCGCTGTCGCACGCCGCCCGCTTTTCAGCCCGGCCACCGAATACCGGCCCGCCCATCGAAAAGTTTCGTGATTCGGCCACGAGTGCCTTCAACGATCCCGAGGGGGAAATCTACTTTCAGATTTGGAATCGTGATGGAGAGGTTCGCGCCAAGTCCAACAGTCTCGGCGAACGGGATCTCCTGGTCTCTGATTCGATCTCCGACGAAGGAGTCTTCTACGACGCCACGCTCGACGATGGCACCAATGTTCGCCTATGGGCGTCCAAAGTTCCGTTCTCGCCCCGGGGAAGAGGACGTGGCCGCGGTGGACCTCCATGGGATCGACCGGACGATAAGACCCGTGGCGACAACGAACGTTATCGAGAACTGGAAGAATTCCTTGGTCGTCGCCCGAGCCCTCCGTTTGAACAAGAACCAGATCGTGATCGAGACCGGGGACGGGAAGGCGACAGCTGGCGGGGCGAACGAGGCAGTCCGGGAACCGGCCGCCGCGGCCCGGAAATCGTAAAACTCGTCGTGGCCAAGGACCGGACCGGAGTCGATCAGACGCTCGGGACTCTACTCGGTGGGATCACGTTCAGCGGCATCGTTGCCGCCTTGGCGTCCGTGTTGCTCGTGCGACTGGCCTTGCAATCGGGACTGCGTCCCCTCCAAGCCGTCGGCGAACAGGCATCTGGAATTGACGCTGGAAATCTACAGACCCGATTCTCCACTGAACGATTGCCCGAGGAACTGCAACCAATTGCCGGCAAGCTGAATGAACTGATGTCGCGGCTGGAAGCAGGATTCGAACGGGAACGACGTTTCAGCGCCGACCTCGCCCACGAACTCCGCACCCCCGTGGCCGAGTTGAAATCAATGGCTGAAGTCGCCATCAAGTGGCCGGAACAGGCCAGTGATGACAACTACGAAGATCTCCGAGATATCTCCGATCGGATGCAGTCAACGATCGAGAACCTGTTGACGCTCGCCCGCTTGGAGAAAGCCGCAGCGAGTTCCACGGCCGAACCCATTCAACTCGCCGACCTGTGCCGATCCCAATGGAAGCCGTTTGCCAAGCGGGCGGCTGAGCGCGAGTTGGATGTCCGCTTCGACGTGAAGGAGGAAGCTACCATCCGATCCGATCCCAAGCTGTTGGGGATCGTCGTCACCAATCTGCTTTCCAATGCCGCTGAGTATGCGCCGAAGAAAACCAGCATCACTGTCAGCAATTCCAACAACAAGGGGGGAGCCATCCTGAGCATTTCCAACCCTGCGCCCGACCTGAAAGCCGAAGACACCGAGCAACTCTTTGAACGACTCTGGCGCAAAGATTCATCGCGGACCGATGACTCCCACAGCGGCCTCGGTCTCGCGCTCGCCCGATCCTGCGCCCAGGCACTTGGTCTCGAACTGAAGGCCGACTTGGAAAAAGACCAACTAACGATCCGCCTCGTGAAGAGTTAGTGAGTCTCGCGAAGGTGGCGGAACTCGTGACCCGTCCCTCCATTCGCGTCATTCTTGCAACACGCTGTCACAGGTTCCTCTACGATTTTCTACAGCTCGTGCCGGGCACGAACGTGCTCAGGTGAAGATTTGCTGCCTGCCCAAGAGGTATCGATCGACACGCCACATTCCGTCAGCACGCGTCGCACGCTTTGGATGGCCGGAAATATCTCGTGGTTCCAGTCTTCACCTTGTTCATCAAAGGCCGCCTGTTCCTTCTCGCAGATCTCTTGGTCTTCGGTGAAGATTCCATTGGTAAACCAGATGAGTATCGGCCATGCGATATCCAACAGAAACGGAATCCCGGGACGTTTCACACACATCAAACCGTAGGTCTGGTTCTTGCGTTGTTCCCGATCCACCGGGTAGTAGAGATTCCAGAGATCCAAGGCCGGCTCCGAACTACCTGAAGTCCAGAACTTGAGCGTCTGATACGGATACTCCGTCCGAATCGTCATGATATCGCGCGTCTTCTTCCCTTCCTCTTCCGCCTTCTTCTTGGCTTCTTCGTCCTCGAATTTTTCCGCATCGCCGCTGCGACTGATCATTACCTTCTCGCCCCAGGATTGCTTTCCGCTTTCGCGATAGAACGAGTAATCCACTTCCACCCAGTTGGGCCCCTCACGCCGATCCAGCAGCAAAGTCTTGATGCTCCCCATCAAGCGCCGATGCAGAAACTGATGATTCATGTCCATCAGGTTTTCGTGCATGAATGAGTAGTGGCAGGCAATGCTCCGATCCAAGGTCCGGACCTTGTAACGTTTGTCCTCCGCCGACGGGATTTCCGGGAACGGTTTCGAGTCCGCCAATTCCGCGTCGCCCGTGAACACAAAGATCAACCCGTACCTTTCCCGACACGGATACGAACGGATGCTGTTCGGATGCAGCGTACACTTGTCGAGATACGGCACGCTCGTGCAACTACCTTGCTTGTTGAATTTCCAACCGTGATAACCACAACGAATCCCCCCGTCCTCGACCACGCCCATGTCGAGCGGCACCTGCCGATGTGCACAACGATTCTCCACCGCGAACAAGCCCGACTCCTTGCTCCGCACCAACAGGATCGGATCACCGGCAAAGGTAACCGCCTTCATCTTGCCCACCTTCACATCACACCCACGCACCAGCGGATACCAGAAATTCGGATCCAACCCCATCTTACGGAGATCCGGAATATTCGCCCGCTCATCCGGCGGCGGAACCGGAGTCGGCTCGGAGATTTTCAAGACGTTATGGCTGGTGGATACGCCCGCAGACACACCCCAAATCTCGGTGAAATCCTTGGATGATTACAGCCTTATTGTGTGATTTCAGAACCGTCTGCGGTCATTGCCCCCTTCACCTCCACAATTTTGGATCCAACATCCCGATCTTCTTCGGACGAAACCTGTGTGGAAGGAGCTTCCATGAACTCAGCGTTAGTCCCTCTGCCTCGTAGAACGTTTTGTTGTCCCGATCCGCATCCTCCCGCCAGTGCC
>JBMYQZ010000029.1:0-18321 GCA_049601855.1 Limisphaerales bacterium
AATCTCCGACGTTCGACGATCTACCGGTTTCCGCCCAGGCCGGGAGTCGCGAGGGAATGGTGGAGATCCCGGCCGGTCCGTTTCGAATGGGCGCCGAGGGGCCGGAGACCTGGGAGGCCGATGGCGAAAGCCCGGTTCGCGAGGTGACGTTGGATTCGTTCTGGATCGATCGTTGTGCGGTTTCGAACTCCCAGTTCGAGGACTTCGTCACGGAGACGGGGTACCGGACGGAAGCTGAACGCTTTGGTTGGTCCTTCGTCTTCATTAATCAGATCCCCAAGGCCCACCGCAAACGCGCGAAGTTGGAAACCGTGATGGACCTCAACTGGTGGGCTCGTGTCGACAAGGCCGACTGGCGCAAACCCGGTGGTCCCGGTACCAACATCCGCAAACGAGCCGATCATCCCGTTGTCCACATCAGCTGGCATGACGCCAACGCCTACGCGCATTGGTCCGGCAAGCGTCTCCCCACCGAAGCCGAATGGGAGAAGGCCGCCCGCGGCGGTCTGGATCAAGCCCGTTATCCTTGGGGCGACGAGTTGACCCCCGCAGACAAACACCGCTGCAATATCTGGCAGGGCAAGTTTCCCGACGATGACACAGGTGCCGATGGCTATACGTCCACCGCCCCCGCCAAGAGTTTTCGCGCGAACGAATTCGGCCTGTACAACTCCGTGGGCAACGTCTGGGAATGGGTGGCCGATTGGTTTGATCCGGCCTGGCACATCAACGCGGACCCGACGAATCCGTCAGGTCCGGAAGCTGGCGTCGAGCGGGTCATCCGGGGTGGTTCCTTCCTGTGTCACGATTCCTACTGCAATCGATACCGGGTCGGCGCCCGATCGAAGACCTCCCCCGATTCAGGGACCTGCCACATGGGTTTCCGCTGCGCGATTTAGTGTTCGGTCATCCGGGATAGTCGGCGACGTAGACAGCCTTCACCTGCGTGTAGTCGAGAAAGGTGTCTTCGCAGTTCACGCCGCCACCGGGGCCGCCGGAAATGCCTTGTCCGCCGTAAGGCAGACCATAGGCGATGGAATTGTGGCAGTTCACCTGGCAGGTGCCGTCGCGAAATTGCTTTGCCAGCGCCACCCCGCGGTCGATGTCTTTCGTCCATACACTTGCACCCAGTCCGTAAGGAGAATTGTTCGCCAGTTGCAAGGCTTCCTCGGCGGAACTCACGGGACAAACCGTCGCGAAGGTGTGGAATACTTCGAGCGGATTGCAGTCCGTCCCGGGCGTGGTGCGATAAAGCGCGGGCTTGAGGTAAAAACCATCCTTGCCACTGACCTCGGCGACACCGCCGCTCAAGAGCGCTTCACCACCCTTGGCCGCGGTGGCGGATTGGGCCTGCAGGATCCGGCGACTTTGCGTGGGATTGATGACCGAACCCAACTGTGTCCCCGCATCGGCCTGGTAACCGATCTTCAGGTTTTCCATGAATGACTTCTGCGCGTCGATGAAGGTGTCGGCGATCTTCTTGTCCACGTAAACGCGGTGAATGGTGCAGCAGGTCTGGCCGTAGTGTTGGTTGACATGCTTGCCGACCATGCGGGCTACCAATTCCGGATCCGCATCATCGAGCACGATGGCGGAACCGTTGCCGCCCATTTCCCGTTTCATGCGCGTGCCATGTCGGTCGCAGGTGCGCAGGATGTGTTGCCCGATGCCGGGCGAACCGGTGAAGGAGATGTAGCGAACACCCGGATGCTCCGCGATGCATTGGCCGGTGATTTCACCGCGACCGGGGAGCACGTTGATCACGCCCGGCGGGAATCCGGCTTCTTCCGCGAGCTTCGCGAGGTAGAGGGCGGACAAGGGAGTGTCTTCCGCCGGCTTGATGATGATGGTGTTGCCAGCGAGCAGGGACGGAAACATGAACCACGCCGTCAGCACGATCGGGTAGTTCCACGGAATGATGCCTGCCACCACGCCCCAAGGTTCGCGATACGTGAAACCCTTCACGCCGGGTGCCGCCTCCATCGCCGCGCTATCGCCCATCTGGATTCGGTTCGCGACGCCGGCGAAATACTCCGCGCACTCGCGGATCTGCGTGAAATCGCCCTCGGCAAGTTCGGACACCTTGCCGCCATCACGAATCTCGCAGGCGAGCAGAACGTCGCGATCGCGATCACACAGTTGCACCAGCTTGTTGCAGAGCGCAATGCGATCGTCGATGTCGGTATTCTTCCAACTCTCGAAAGCCTTCTGCCCCGCGTCCACGGCTGCCGCCACTTCGGCCTCGCCCATTTCCGATACGGTCGCCAACAGCTCCTGCGATCCGGGATCGGTCGTTTCAAAAGTTGCGTTCATCGAACCCGCGACGCTTTCGCCGCCGATGATGCCACCCAAAGGTTTGCCGTCATTGGCGCAGAACTGGGTGAACTTCTCTGGGGTGGAAAAAGCAGTTGCCGTAAAGGCCTGGATGGAGTCAAGAGTCGCAGTAGACATGGTTAATCCTGTGTTTTAAGTGGAATGAGGGGGCGATCATTTGAGAGGTGAGGCGCCAAGTCTAGGAAGAAAGCTGGCTTCCGTTGTGCGTCGTTTCGGAACAAGATTTCGCGTCGCATGAAGGTCTTTCAACTACTGCTGTCAATTCCGTGTCTGTTGCCCGCAGTGCTGGGCGCTGCCGAACCGCTCCGGATTGGCAACGAACCCCAACTCTTCATCGACGACCATGTGATCGAACGGATGGTAGGGTTGGAACGGACCCTGCATCAGCCTGAAGACATCCTCAACAATCCGGTCATTGTTTCCGAACATCCGTGGGAACATCGGCGCATTCCATTTGGATCCGTCCTGTGGTTTCCCGAGGAACAGAAGTTCAAGTGCTGGTATCTGGCGATGAATATTTACGATTCGCGTCCCGGTTTCCGGGGCTATCGCATGGAGCATCACATCCCGATCAACGAAGCGGCCTACATCTGCTACGCGGAATCGAAAGACGGGATCAACTGGACGAAGCCCAAGTTGCGGCTGCACGAGTTTCGTGGTTCGAATACGAACAACATCCTCCTCGCTTCGCCCGGTACGCATTTTGACAGTCTGTCGGTGATGCACCTGCCGCAGCTCAAGGAATGGCCTTATCGCATGATGGTCTTCATTGGTCGTTGGCCATACCGGGATGATCTCGTCAAAAAGAAATGGGGCGATCCGCCCCCATTCGGAATCACCCAACACGGTCACTACGCCTTCGGTTCGAAGGATGGAATTCACTGGCAGGTCTTGAACGATAACAAGCCCGTTTTGCGTGCAAGTGATCGCAGCATGTTCTGGTGGGATCCGAAGAAACAGATCTTTGCCGGCGCGGCCAAGCGAAGTCACAACGGCAAACGCGCCCAAGCCTACGCCTGGAGTCGCGACATGCTCAAGTGGACGGTCACCCCGGATTGGATTCACAAGTGCGACGAGCGCGATCACCCCGGCGATGAAGGCGAAGCCGCCTACGGTTTTCCCTACGGTTCGCAGTGGGTCGGCTTCGCCGAGATGCGCCGCGTTCGACCGGGACAGCCCACCAAGATCAACTGGGAACTCCTCTCCAGCCGCAATGGCCGCAAGTGGGAGCGCCCCCGGCGCGAAATGTTCTTTGCCGATGCCGGCACCAACACCTGGCGGTACGAGGTTTTCAAGGTCTTCGCCAATCCGCCGGTCGAGCGCGATGGTCGGTTGTTGATCTACTACGGCGGCAAGATCGGAACCGTCCCTGTCGAAACCGGCATGGAACCTTTTCAGGCCTTGTGCCTCGCGACCCTACGCAAGGATGGCTTTGTGTCACTCGATGCCGGGAGCAAGGGTGGCGAATTGATGACCAAGCCCTTCGTGTTTCGCGGCGATCGTTTGTTGCTCAACGCGCGAGGCAATTTGCGGGTGGGAATCCAAGATCAAGCCGGCGCGATTATCTCTGGATTTGGGCTGGAGGATTGCCGGGAGATCTCGGGCGACGAGATTCAGCATCCAGTTAGATGGGCCAAGCCGATTTCGTCGTTGTCCGGAAGTAAGATCCGCCTGCGTATCGCGATGAGGGAGGCGAGTCTGTTCGCGCTTCGCTTCTCGCAATCTCAGGCCAATTGAATGGTCGTCGCCTGCTTGGGAAGATCCAAGCAGAGGATGGCGTTGTCGCCATCTTGAAACCAAGAATTGGTTGCGATCTTGTGGCGTCGATCAACCTGCTTCAAAGGTGTTGTGGTTCCAGCCGTTTGTAACCGCGGTGCCAGGCCACGAGCATTGGAGACCTTGATCGTGAACCCGCTAGTGCCAAAGGGGGAGCTTAGCTCCAAACGGTTTCCGTTGCGTTTGATGGTGGTCATATCCTTCGCTGCCCAATAGCGACCGATCTCACTGACTTTCATCCAGGTGGTTTCGTCCCGGAAGCTACGGTGAAGGGCAGTGACGACGTCTTGGAAGGATTTGAAGCCGGCCTTGAATCCGTTGGAATACATGCCTTGCCAGTGACAAAGCATGATGGCGGGTTGGCCGCGTTTGATGAGGTTAACGAGGCGACCGCTGCGCGCATCGTTCGAGGCATAGCGGTGTCCTTCGGGAACGCGATCACCTTGCCAACCGCCAAACCAATCGCCGGTGGCGCAGGGGACGTTGACGGTCACGCGAACGTCGTCGGTGCCGAGGCCGCTGAGATGTTCCATGATCGGTTGGACATCTTCCTCGTCCTTGGCGTGAACGTATTTGAAGTAGTGCGGAAGATCGACTTGGCAGACGTCGCGAACAGCTTGCTGGACGGCGAGGGAGAGTTCGGATTTGACGACGTTACCCATCCCTCCAGGTGTGGTGACGCCTTCGCAGGGGAGGTCGCAGTTCTTCAGGATCTGCAGGGCGTAGGCGATGTAGGCGGCGATTTCATCGACGCTCTTCTTTTCGCGCGGCCAGGAGTTTTCGATGTTGTGCGCGCCGACGCCGGGGAAGGGGCGGCCGGTGCGGATGTCGATCACCCGGGTGTGCGTGATCATCTCGGGATGAATGTCCCAATTGGGAACCATCAGTTCGCGGACGAGCTTGAGGCTGTCCTTCAATTCACGGCGAGACCAACCGGGCAGTTCGCGATCGAGCCAGCCGACACACGCCGGGTTGGGCACGATCGAGTACTTCCCTTTCACGCCGTTGTCGGCACACCACTCGCCGAATTCACGCACAAAGGCATCCGGGATTTCGCGCGGCCAGGATTTCCAGTCCTTTTTGTAAACGTCACGATCCGGAAAAGCGGCGCCGAATTGCGGCGAGCAGTAGTGCCCCATGTTCACGAGGCAGGTGGAGTCGTCGATGATGAACGATAGCGGCACACGCCCCCGAGGATTCAGCACGGTGACGCTCGGATCTTGTTCAGCGTAAGGTGCGTCCTGGCGGGTGAAGTAACTGGCCGCGCCGTTGGCGATGGCGCCGCCGGCGATCAACGCGCCCGTGGATTTGAGAAAAGTCCGGCGAGATTGGTTCATAGCGGATGGTTGTACGATGGCATAAGATTTGTGATCGTGAACCGAATTCTGTCCCGTAGGATTAGCCGATGGACCAAGACGAATCGAAATCCGTCGAACCGGAAGAGAAGCCTAAGGCGACAGAGGAGCTGCAGAGTCGCCGCTTGCAGTCGTTGGATGCCTATCGCGGGCTGATCATGATTTCCTTGTCGTTTGTCGGTTTTGGCTTGGGGAAGACGGCGGGCAATTTCCTGAAGGAAAATCCCGATTCCGGTTTTTGGACAGCGGTGAAATACCAGTTCTCCCACGCGCAATGGGTGGGCTGTTCCTATTGGGACATGATTCAGCCTTCCTTCATGTTCATGGTCGGCGTGTCGATGGCCTACTCCTATGTCAATCGCAAGGAGCGCGGCGACTCATACGGCCGAATGCTTGGGCACGCGATCACGCGTTCGATCATCCTGATCGTCTTGAGCATCTACCTGATGTCGCAGTGGCGCAGCTTCACCAACTGGGGCTTCATGAACGTGTTGGGGCAGATCGGACTCGGCTACACGTTTCTTTTTCTGCTGTGGGGCCGGAACACCAAGACCCAGATGATCACCGCGGCCTGTCTGTTGGTCGGGACGTGGTTGCTTTACGTGGGTTATCCGAATTCGGGAATCGATGTTGCGACGGGTAACGCGGAAGTGGAGGTCACCCAGGAGTGGGCCGATGAACACTTGGAGGGAATACGCCCGTCTTGGCACAAGAGCGCCAATGTCGGGCATGCCTTCGACCTGTTCTTCCTGAATTTGTTCCCGCAGAACGAGCCCTACAAGTTCAACAAGGGCGGCTACCAGACCATCAACTTCATCCCCTCGCTGGTCACCATGTTGTTCGGTTTGATGTGCGGTGAGCTGTTGCGTTCTCGAAGATCAGATCGGGAGAAATTGAAGATCCTCCTCCTTGCCGGAGTGGCCGGCTTGGTCGTTGGACAGATGCTTCATCTCACGGGAATCTGCCCCTTGGTGAAGCGGATCTGGACGCCGTCTTGGGCGCTGTTCTCGACCGGTTGGTGTTGCCTTATCCTCGGCACCTTGTTCTGGGTGATCGACGTGCGCGGCTATCGGCGTTGGACCTATCCGCTGATCGTGGTTGGCATGAACTCGATCGCGATCTACTGCATGAGCATGTCGCTCAAGCCTTACGTCGCCCGTCAATGGCAGGCCCATCTGGGCAAAGATGTGTTCACGTTCTGGGAGGCGCTGGATCCCGCGTGGGCGCCCTGTGTGCAGGCGTGCCTGAACGGCCTGACGTTCTGGATCGTGTGTTGGTACATGTATCGGAAGAAGATCTTCATTCGGATCTGAGATGGACGGGGCAGTTCCCGATTTCCAGCGGGCTTTGAACCGCACGGATTGGCATTGATTCAGGAGGGAAAAACCGGAAGCTGCGCGGATGCCCATGCGCCCGCTTCTTGTGCTCATTTGTCTTTTCGGCGTCAGTTCCCGCACGGCTGCGTCCGAACCGAGTCTCGGTGATCGGCTGAAGGAACGTTTCTACGCCTTGACCGCGAAACGTGATGCGGCTTTTGAGAAGCTGAACGGACAGGCAGCCTTGCGGCGGTGGCAGGCGGAGCGGCGTGAATTCTTCCAGCAACAGATCGGGGCTTTTCCCCGTCGCACGCCGTTGAACGCGCGAGTCATCGGGCGGTTGGCGGGTGAGGGATACCGGATTGAGAAGGTGATGTTTGAGAGTCGGCCGAATCACAGGGTCACGGGGAATCTCTATCTGCCGCTCTCCACGGGGCCGCATCCGGGAATCCTGATTCCTTGCGGGCACAGCCACAACGGCAAGGCGTCGGGGCAGTATCAACGCGCGGCGATTCTCTTCGCCAGGAACGGGATGGCGGCCTTTTGTTACGACCCCATTGGCCAGGGTGAACGCTATCAGGTCATCGATCGAACTCAGGGCACCGAGTACTTTGCTGACTACCCTCGCAAGCTCGCCGTGCCGCATCCGGCAGTCCGGCATTTGTGCACGACCGAACACACCTTGATCGGTGTGGGTAGTATTCTGCTCGGCGAAAACGTGGCGCAGTATCGGATCTGGGATGGCATGCGGGCGATCGACTATCTCCAGAGTCGCGCCGATATTCAGGCCGACAAAATTGGCTGTACCGGCAATTCAGGCGGCGGAACCTTGACCTCCTATCTCATGGCGCTGGACGACCGGATCAAGGCGGCCTCGCCCGGTTCTTATCTCACGACCTTTCAGAAACTCATCGAGGTAAAAGGCCCTCAGGACGGCGAGCAGAATATCTTTGGACAGATCGCGTTCGGCCTGGGCGCTTCGGATTACCTGATCATGCGGGCACCCATACCAATCCTGATCTGCGCGAGTACTCGTGATTCGACCTTTCACATCGACGGCGCGCGAAAGGTCTTCGAACAGGCGAATCGTTTTTACTCCCATCTCGGCTATCCCGAGCGTGTGGCTCTGAACGAGGCCGACGTGCCGCACGGTTACTACCTCCAGCACCGCGAAGCCGTCGCGCGTTGGATGCATCGTTGGTTGATCGGACGCGACAAGGTGATCTGGGAAAAGCCTCGCTCGGAATGGCCGGAGGAAGTCACCGACACCTTTCTGCGTTCCTTGAGTGAACCGGTGTGGACCCAGGAACAATTGCAATGTTCTCCCGAGGGCCAGGTGATGTTGCTGGACGGTGAACGTTCGGCATTTGCGATCAACGCCGCCAAAGCCGAGCGCTTGGTCCCGGTCCGGAACAAGATCTGGCGAAACACATCGGCCGAAGAGAAGCGCCGGATCATCCGGCAGACCATCGGCATGAAAAATCTCGTTCGAGCGCGTTTTGAGTTGGGCGATGCCCGGCCGGCGGACACCGGTACCATCAGTAGCGTCACGATGCGGCGGACGAATCGGATGACGCTTTCCGCGAGAGTGTATGTTCCAGACGGGGAGTTCGCCAAATACGCGCTCGTGCTGAACGGCGATGGCATGGCAAAGGACGAGATTCCATTGGCGTTGGTAAAGAAGGGTTATTGTGTCCTCTCGGCCGAGCTGCGCGGCATCGGACTGACCGATGTGCCCTCCAATAAACGCACTTGGGCCTACGGCCGCTTCGGTCTTGATAATCAGGAGATCCTCACCGCCTACCTCATGGGCGATTCCTTCCTGCGCATGCGGGTCGAAGATGCGCTCAGTTGGGCGCGCTACTTCAGCAATCAGCGGCCAGAAATCATCGGTGTGGGGGAAGCTGCCATTCCCGTTCTCCACGCGGCATCGCTCGCGCCCAATTCCTTCGGCCGGATCAGACTGCAGCAGATGATTCATTCCTGGACAGATGTCGTTCGAGCGCCCGAGCACTACAACCAACTGGTCAATGCCGTTCACGGAGTGCTGCGAAACTATGACCTGCCGGACCTCGTGAAGCTGACGCGGGCCGAAGTCACGGATACAGCGGACGTCGATTGGATGCCATGAGATCCCTCCTTGTCTTGCTTGCCTCCGTATCACTCGCCAGCGCGGCGGAGTGGGAAGTTGTCGTCAGCCCCCGAGTGACTGTAATCGAACAGGAAGGCATCACCGGAGGTGGCCGCCCCGTGAAGGCCGGTCGCCGCGTGTTGAACTTTTTTCCCGATCACCCGGATGACTTCGGCGGCACCAAGGGGATGGCCTGCACGATCTCAGGGGACGGTGGACTCACCTGGACGAAGGGGCCGAACAATTGGCCCATGCCCAAGATGGTTGCCATGTGGGCTGACCCGTTGAGCAATGGCGATCTGCTTGCCTTTGGCATCCATTGGCTCCCTGATTCCGCGAAACGTCGCGATCCCAAACCTCAATTTCCCACCGCCGACGCCTATCAGATGGGCACGTCCAAAGACGGCGGACGAACTTGGGAGCTGGAACGTGCCAGGATTTATTGTCCGCCGGATATCGGTTACATCGCGCGTCCCTTGCCGCACATCATCGAGCAGGACGAACTGCTGCTCATGCCCGCCTACACCTGGAGCAAACGCGGGAACAAGGTCGTGTTGTTGGCAAGCAGCGACGGTGGTCGGAATTGGAACGTTCGCTCCGTCATCACCACAGCGGTTGCGATGATCCAAGCCGGCACCCGGGTCTCCACGCCGTGGCTCGAATCCACGATTTCACCAACGACGGACGGTGCACTGCTGGCCGTTGTTCGAGCTGGAAGTACCGTGAAATCGAAACTCGTTTCCACGCGCTCATCCGATGGCGGAAAGACTTGGAACAAGGCGAACGTCCTTCCTTTCGCCGGTAAGCTGCCGAACCTGAAACTGCTTGAGAACGACGTCCTGACGCTCACGACCGCCCTGAGTCGCAATCATTGCCGTGTCTACCTTTCCGCCGATGGCACCGGCCGCAAATGGAGCGATGCCTTTATCGTCAGCAGCCTCACTGGCGGCAACGTCGGTGTCACCATCACGGGGAAGAACAACCTCCTGATAACCACGCCCGCCAATCGTCGCATCGACGCCTACCACCTGCGCGTTGCCCCCAAGCCCAAGCTGGCCAAGGACCTGACATCGCCTTTCGATTCGAAGTTTTCGAGAGGAATTCTTACCTGGTTGCAATCGTCCAATGCCGTCGCGTATCGAGTCACTCCCGTACTCGTCAAACCGGGCAAGGTCTTTTCAACCACCCTGATCCATCGCTACGCTGTCATTCAGACCGAGACCGCCAGACTGGATCTTCGTCGCCAACTCCTGCCGGGCGGTCAATACGCCTTCGAAATCACGGCTGTTGACGCCGAAGGCAGGATCTCAAGCACTCTCCGCACGGAAGCGTTTCAACTCTGATCACGCAGCAATAGCCCGGACTCAACGAGGAGTCGGCAGCGTGTCGACTATTGCGTTGGTGCTTGCAGGACGGCGCGATAGATCCGGTCCTTTTGTTCGTAGAGGACTGTCCAGTGGCCATTGAAGTAAAACGGATTCGACAGGGTTTCGGCCTGGATCGAGGCGCGGAAGTTGACCGGTGGGCCTTGGCGCCAATGACGGAGGTCGCCCGAGAGCCAGTAGCGGCGTTTGCTCAAATCCTTGGGTTGCGAAATGGCGACAAATCCTCCTGCGGATCGGGCGACGGAAAGGGAGGCGATTTCTTCCTTCACCGCAATCACCGGTGTCGTGTGAGACCTTCGCCAATTCAGCAGATCCGTGCTGGTGGCGAGGCCGAGCCCTTGGGCATGGTAGATCTGCTTCATGCCGCGGAACAGAAGGTGATATCGGCCGTTGATCTCGAAGACCGGAGAGGGATGTGTGGAGAGGAATCGATCCCAGTTCTCAGCGCGACTCTTCAGGACCGGATTCTGCGGACTCTTCGTCCATGGCCCGTTCAATCGGTGTGCCGTGGCCAAACCGATCTGTTTCGTTTGCGGATTCCTCCCTGAATAGAGGAGATGATACACGCCTCCTCGCTTGATGACGCCGGCGGGAAGCTTGGCCACCGTCTGATCCCAGGAACCAGCTTTGCCCGTCGTGAGGATGGGATTGCCGGTGTGTTTCCTCCAGGTGATGCCGTCTTTTGACGTCGCGAGGCCGAACGCCTCGCGGCCGCCTTGCGCAAAGGACTTGTCCTGCGCTTCAAAGAAACAGAACAGCTCTCCGTCCTCCCGGTAAACGTAGGGATTATCGACGGCCATTCGGTCCCAATCCTCGCTGGCGCCACGATCGATCACGGGTTTCCCCCACGGCGTTTCAATCCAGACATGGCCCAGATCGAGTGGCGGCGCGATAGCTTCGCGCCAAACGGAGCGACATTCCAAGGGGTAATCCGTCAGTAGTCCGTCGATGCCGGAAGCCGCAGCTCGTTTCCAGTTGTCATGCACGCGACGCGATGGACCCTTGCCGGCATAGTTGTAGAGGACTCGTTTGCCTTTTGTGCGAAGGCGTGTGACTTCCGTCGCAGCGGGTGGCGAGGATAGTAGAAAGCAATCGATCAGACCTTCCTTGAGCACGGTGCTCATGTCGCTCTGGCGAACGTTTCGCCCGATGAGAAACCTCGGATTTATCTGTTTGAGCCGACGACTCATCTCTCGGCTCTGATCAAAGGCGAACGATTCGTCGAGCAGTTGATACTTCTCGACCAAGGCAACCAACTTGGCTTCGCCCGGTCGGGTAACATGTTTCACGTTCAGCGCGATGATGGTCTTGCCACGCTTTCGTTCGCGCACCAGCGCGAGGGTCTCTTCCAAGGTTGGAACCCGCTCGCCGGCGAAGGCCTTGTCAAACCAATTGCCCGCATCGAGTTGCTTCAATTCGGCGAGCGTCAGATCCCGCACTGAACGATCGGGACCGTCTGTGGTGCGACGCACGTTGTCGTCGTGAATGACCACGAGGTGTCCGTCCTTCGTTGTGCGAACATCGAGTTCGAAGCCCATGCCCAATTCCAGGCAGGCCGCGAACGCGGGAAGGGTGTTCTCCGGCGCGTGCCGCAAGAGCCCGCGATGGGCGATCGGAATGGGATTGGTGGCCGAAGAGATGCCGACCAATCCCGTGGACAGCATCAGGAACGAAAAGAAGACGGTCAGAAATCTCACGCGTGGAAACTGCGGTTGCGCGCTCAGAAAGGAAAGTTCTTCTACGGAGCCGCGTTGTCCTTCACTTCATTCAGTTTTCGGTCGACCTCGATCTTGCCTTCCACGGTGTTCCGCAGGATTCGATTCTCGCGGCAGTTACGTCCGAGATGGATCGCTGCTCGGGACGCGGAGGTGATGTGGTTGCCTTCGATGTGATTGCGGGTATTCAGGCCTTTGGGGTCGAATTTGTCATACCACCAGACGCGGATGCCGATGTGCGTGTTGCGAATGCGGTTGCGGAGGACCTGGCAATCGGAAGCGTCGTTCAATTCCACGCCGATCGTTGCGCCATCAATCTCGTTGTCGGTGGCCCGGCAACGGAAGCGAAGTGGTCGAAGTCGATGCCTTCGTCTTTCAGTCCACCGATCCGGCAGCCGGTCACCTGACTGTCGACGGTATGGTAAAAGGCCACGGCTCGACCGTAACAATTGGTGATGGTGCAATTGCTCACCGAGATGTTGGCCGCGGGCGGGCCGGTGGGGCCCTGATCGTAATTGTAGGGCGCGGAGATCCAGATTGCGGAACGCAGGTGATGTCCGGGCATGGAGATGTCTTCATTCCGTCCGCCGTCGATCGTCAGGTTCACGAGACTTACGTTGGTGACCGCATAGCCGAGGAACATTCGATGGGAGTATCCGAGACGGCTGCCGACCGGAATCGCGGATTTCAGCGGTTCCGTGAGGTGCAGCGTACGTTCATCGACGGAAGCCAGGCGGACGATCGTGATGCGTTCCTTGCTCTCGCCCGGCGGAAGGATGGCAAGTTCACCGCCAGCGCGAAATTCGGTTGGCTTGTTCACCTTGATTTGACGGGCTCCGATCGTTGCGGCTTGGGTCACCAATCGCGGGCTGGGGAGGCGCAGCACGGCATTGTTCGTGGCCCGCAGAATCAAATTGCTCGGGAGTCGCAGTTGGCGGCGAATGATCCAATCTCCGCCGTCGAGAATTACTTCACCTCCGCCATTCTTCATTCGTTCCAAGACAGCCACGAGAGGGCTTTCGTCTTGGGGACGGTTTTCATCGCCTTTCAGAACCACTGGTCGGGCGTCCATGAGCTCGGAGATGTAGCGGCCGTAGGTGGCCTTCTGCTCCAAGGTCTCGGTGTCGCGGTGGACTTCGATGACGACCATTCCTCGGTAGTTCAATTCCTTGAGCACGCGGAAGAGACGGGGTGTATCAAGCGGACCTTTGATGTCCGCGTAGTGGTCGATGAAACCGCGGCCAGGACGGACGTTGTGGACGTGCATGTGGATGAGTTTGCCCTTCACGGCCCGTAGCATTTTCTCGAGGTAGTCGTTGTACGCGGCATACCGTTTCTTCGGGTCCTCGATCGACTTGACCTCGTTGAGATAGGCGATGTGTCCGGTATCGATCGTGCAGCCGACGGCCGGGTGTTTGATCGCCTTCACCAACTTGATGTAGTCGGCGTACGGGCCACGAAGGTTTTCTGCACCGATGCGAACGCCGTGTTCGGCCGCGTAGTCTCCAGCAGCGCGGAAACGGGAAACTTGCTCAGCGAGAGGAGCACCGGGCTTTTCGTGCATGGTGACAACCTTCGCGCCGACTGCGGCAGCGGCATCAATCGAGGGACGGAAGTCTTCTTCTCCGCTCGTCTCGTGAATGGAGACGTGTTTCATCGATTTCATCAACTCGATCGTCTTGGCGCGTTGTGCGGCGTCTGCCTTGTCGAAGCCGAGCGTCGGGAATTTCGTGCGCTGCGCTCCGCCGTGATGAATGGCGATGGATTGGAAACCGAGTTGGTTCATTTTCGCGATCGCCTCCGGCAGATTATGATTCAGGAAGGCGGCGTCGGTGATGGCGATGCGCTTGTTGATCGGGGGACTCAGTTCATGTTGCGTGTATTCGGTTTCGTAGAACGTCTTCCCGTCCTTGTTCACAAACTTGGCATGCAGAGTTGTCGTCTTGTTCTTGGTGTCGGCCGTCATCAGGAGAAACGTATTGGGCTTGCCGGAGTCGTGAACGAGCGCCGGGTGCGGGACGTTCATGTTGGCGATGACGCTCGCGTGGACAGGAGAAGTGATCAACTCCGGGATGTCGTAGCCCGCCTGATCCGTCGTCTGGTGGCGCAGGATGCGCGTGCGATGAATGTCGCCTCCGACGAGTATGACGCCGGAGATCTTCTCCTTGCCGATAAACTCGAATAGCGCACCACGCTCATGCGGGTAAGTCCCCCAATGATCTTTCTTGCCGGGACGAACTGCGCCATTCCAAACCATGCCGCTAGCGAGGATCTTGAACTGGGCGGTTGAGGCTTTCAGTTCGCGAAGGAGCCATTCCCATTGTTTGGATCCGAGCAAAGTCAGTTTGTCTTTGTCGAAGGGCGACGGTTCGGTGCCGGCGAAGTAGCGGGCGTCCAACAGAAAGACCTCCACGCCCCCGCGCCGGAACTTCGTGTAGATGCCGGCCTCGCCATCACCGTAGGATGGTTGTGCGCGATATTCCGTGAAGGCGCGTCGGGCGTTTTCCTTGTGCTTCAGATTTCCGTCGGTGTCGTTGTGACCGACATCGTGATCGTCCCACGTCGCGTAAAGCGGGCGGTTGCGAACCAACTCTTTGAACCCATCCGCCCCGGCGAATTCCGCGTAGCGCCGGCGCTGAAAGCTCAGCGTGGTTGAGTCAATGTAGGGGGTGTCGCCCAACAACACGACGGCATGCGGATCGGTGGCATGCATTTGTCGCCAGACCTTGGCCGAACCCTCGTCCTCATTCGCACAGGAGGCGAATCCGATGCGCACTGTGTCCAAGCCCTTTGCAGGTAGTGTTGTGAAGGAGTAGTCTTCACCGCGAACAAGTTGATTGCCGGCATGCTCGATGGTGTAGTCGTAGCGGGTTCTTGGGCGCAACGAATTCAGTTTCCATACCACGCAGCCATCTTGCTCGTCAGATGACTCGACCTCAGCCACGGCTTTTAGGCCCGTTTCGTTACGGGCGATCAATCGATATGTTCCGGGATGCGAACATCGCGCCCAGATCATGGCAGAGGTGGAAGTCAGGTGACCCAATGCGGGCCCTTCAGATACGTGCCGGACATGCAGCAGTTTCTTAACTGCGCCCATGAGCACGCCTTCGACCTTGGGCGAGGTCTTTGAGGCGCCGGGGCTGGTTTCGTAACCGCCCTGGCTGTAGGCGATCTCTGTACCGATGTAGCCGGGGGAGTAATCCCCATAGGCGGCCATGGCGACAAAGAGATCGGGGCGCAGTTTCTGGGCGTTGAGTTGATACTCGACGAAAAGTTCACCGGGCAGATGGAGGACTCGGGCACTGCCAACCGTAAGGCAGGAGATGCCGATGGGTTCACCGCGCCGACAACGCTCGATCCAATCGAGATTCTTCGCGGCAAAGAACCGGGCCGACTTCTTCTCCTTCGGATCGGCAAGCGTGGCGTGCAGCTTGTTTCGATCCATGTGTTCGGAGCGCGGCAACACGACCGGGACGACTCCCCAATCAATGTCCTCGGCGGAGAGCGGATGTTTCTCCGTGTTTTCCCAAGCTTTGGTCATGCCGGCCGCGATGCGATCGGTGAGGATCTTGCGGTTCTTCTTGCTGCCATCGTTCCACTTGCCTGCGCCGACATTGCCACCAGCGCCATTGAAGTGAATGTGCGGCACGCCGGTTTTGATCTGCCGGTCGTTGCGGGCGAGTCCCGGGAAATCCGGTGTCGGTAAGCCGGTGCGATAGTAGCTTTGCGTATGCGTCGCGTACCAGGTGATTGCTGCGAGGCACCGCTCGTGATTCCAGAAGGTGATCATCTTCAACTCCGGATCGATCGTGCCCGCAGGAAAGGCGCGGATCTTCGGGCTGCGGGTGGCGGTGTAACGGATGTATTGCACCATGCCGTCCGGTCCGAGAATGCGGCGATTGGATGCGACCTTTTCCACAATGCCACGACCGAGTCCGTAATGCGTGGCAGTGGGAGCCTCCTTCAACGCGGAGCGGATCGCCGCTGCCGCATCGCGAATGACTTTCCGGGCATGTTCCGGATTGAACGCCGCACCGGAAATGCCATATGGCTCGAGCATCTTGTCGGCGGTGAAATTGCAGCGTGGCGCATCGTGCTGATGCAGGGTGTGAACCGCCACTCGATCGGGAGTGGTTCCCGCCGCTTCCGCCAGTCCCCTCTTGAATTGGGTCTGACCTCCCGAACCGATACCGATCCAGTCAACTGCGCAAATCACGATCGGTTTATCGGTGCCGGAGATCACCACGCCACGACAGCTCAAGGGTACGTCAAAGTCCTTTACCGGATCGTAGGCCAAGGGACTACCAATCGGTGGGGTGGCGTCGACCTCGAAAGTCGCAACTTTCAATTCCTGTGGCCAGACGGACAGCGTGAGGGAAAATACGATCAGGATCGGAACGATTCTCTTCATGATGGGTGAGTTGCGTGGTCGAAGATTTCGGCGATCCGAATTGGTCCGCATGGGCAAATTCTCATCGGTGGTTTCGAAGGGGCGCACGTGCCGAGGAAGCGTGCACGGGGCGCCAATTGCAAGTTTCTCTCGAGTGATTTTGCACTGGTCAATCAGACACTCGCGATCCTAAGTCTTCCATGCTCAAGATTCCCCGATTGGCAGTGACCAATTCGCTTTGGACGATTGGAGGCGAAGTGGCCGTGCGATTGCTTCTCATCGTATTTTGCGTTTGGACGAGCGCTGCGTTGGCGGCGGAGCACCCCTATCTGCTGGTTACCGGCCATCACGTCCCGGGGCTTCGCTCACTTGCCGCGGTGCGTCGGGACATCAAGGAAGGCCGATCGGCTATGCTGTGGCGGGAGTTGCGCGCGAAGGTGGACAAGGAGATTGCCCGACCGCTCGTCATCGCCGGGACCAACCACAACCGGAGTTACAAGTTTGTGGCGACCGCCTGCAACCGGATCACCGATGTTGCATTGGTCGCCCTGATTACGAACGAACGCAGGTACGCGGAAGCTTCGTTGGCGCAGATCGAGGTATTGTTTGATGAAGAGAAATGGCCCGAGTGGTCAGATCAGGCGCACTTGGATGCTGGCTTGCACAGCGACCTGCGCCACGGTCAGTTCGCCCGAGCGATCGGCTTTGCTTATGATTGGGTGTATCAGCTCATCACACCGGAGGAACGGCAGCGGATAGTTGCCGGCCTCGACCGTCGTGCCATCAAACCGTTCAAAGCCTCAATTGCCGCGAAGGAGAAATGGATTACGCGCCAATCGAATTGGAAGACGAGCGTCGTCGGTGGCTTTGCGATTCTCGGCATGTCGCTGGGAGACGATCACCCGGAAGGCAAGTGGTTGGTTGAGTTTGCGGACCCGTTGATGGACAAGTACATGGAGATCTTCGGACCGAACGGGGAGTTTAACGAAAATCCCGGCTATGCCTCCTCCGTGCGCTTTGTGGTGGATCATTACCAGGCCATGCATTACGCGAGTGGTGGTCGGGAGAAGCCCGACCAACTCGAACTGCTTCGAGCCTTCAGCAAATGGATTCTCTATTGTATCTCACCGCCCAAACGCATGTTGGCCTTTGGTGATGCACAGACCAGTGCCGCACCGAATATCGCCTATTTCGGCGCGTTGGCTTCGGTGTTGCGGGATTCTGTCATCCAATGGACGTATCTGCGCTACGTCGGCTACAGCTCAGAGGATGCCCGCCCGCGTGCGCAGGAATTGCTGGGTTTTGATCCCACCGTTCCTGCTGTCCCGCCGGTGCGACGGCTGCCTTTGGCTCAGAATTTTCCCGCCCAATCCGGCATCGTCACCAGTCGCAGTAGTTGGGACCCGGTAGTGCCGATTTCGGCTGTCTGGTCCAAGTCGCGGACGGAGGATGTTCACCGGCACGCCGATTGGGGGCAGGTTTGTATCGATGGCTTCGGCGAACGCCTGATTGTCGACCTCGGCTCCCCGCCGGTCTATCCGAAGACCGGAAAACGCCACTACTACAACTACCAGCAAATCGGTCACAACGTGCTTGCGATCGGCGACGATGAATACGACGTGGATTGGCGCATGCGCCGTCAAGGGAAGGCATATTACATCGCGACTGCTGCGAGCGGTGCCGCCTGGTCGTTTGAGCTGAGCGAGGTCTACGCGCAAGACCGCAAGGTTCGTCGGCACATCGTTCATCTGTTGCCGCGCATCGTGGTGGTGCTGGATGAGGCAACCTTGCCGGAGGCGGAACGCATTCGGCTTCGTTGGCACACCAGCACTCCCGCGAAGTCGGATGAGCAAGGTCGATTCTCGGCGGGCCAACGGGGCGTGAAATTGACCGGCCAAGTGATGAGTCTGTCCGGTGAC
>JBMYQZ010000030.1:0-18177 GCA_049601855.1 Limisphaerales bacterium
GCACCTCCATCAACTGTTTGACGAGTGGTTTCACATCGGCAGCCGACGATTCCCCCGCCAGAACGATCAAGGCGAACACCATCCATTTCCTCAAATCCATCCCGCAGGATGTTCCGGATCAATGCGAAAAAAAGCCCAAAATACAGTCTGCACCCGATGCCCGTCCGGCCGGATGGGAACGGTGGATGCTCTTTGCAGGTAGAACTGAACCATTGACAAGCCAAGTGTGAAGGCTGATTTTTTAACCTTAAGTATGGCTAAGAAACGCAAACCCGACCCTTTCAAGCAGCTCAGCCGGCGTGAACGAGAGATCTTGGAGATCATTCACCGCCTCGAGAAAGCAACCGTCTCGGAGATCATTGACGCGATGGACAAGCCCCCGACACGACCGGCGGTCCGCGCTCTACTCACCGTCATGGAAAAAAAGAAATACGTTTCCCACACCAAGTCGGGTCGCGAGTTCGTCTACACGGCCAGTATTGCCAAAGAGGACGCGGCGGCGGGTCTGCTCCAAAGCCTCATCAACAATTTCTTCGGCGGCTCGCTCAAGAACGCGGTCGCCACCCATCTCGCGGAGTCGAACACCGAGTATTCCGAAGCCGAGTTGAAGGACTTGACCGAAATCGTCGACCAAGCCCGCAAGCAAGAGCGATAGCCTTATGGAGGACACCTTCCTCACCTTCAGCCGGTCGCTCCCCGCGGCCACGCTGTTGATGTTGCTGGTGTTGCTTCTGTCCCGATCCAAGATTTCTGCCGTCCGGCGCCATCAATGGTTGGGTTGGGGATTGGGACTGGCCTGCCTGATCCCCTTCATCGAACCACACCTTCCCCAGTGGCGGATCCTGCCCCGGGTTGAGGGCTGGACCATGCCGACCTCGGTGGACACGTCTTGGTTTCTCCTGTTGGCGGCCGCTTGGTTGCTGGGCTCGACCATCATGATGACACGAATCGTGACCGGAGTTCTCCTGCTGCACTGGCACCAGCGGGCCACCATCCCGGTTGATGACGAGGACATGCTCTCGATGATCCAACGTTGCCAAGCGCGTACCGGCCTTAGTCATGCTCCTGAAGTCTTTCTTCAGCCGAGCTATCCCATGCCCATGACCTGGGGCTGGCGTCGCGCACGCATCTGGCTCCCACTGTCGGCCGAAGATTGGAGTGAAGAAGAACTCGAGTGTGTGCTGCTTCACGAAATGGCCCACATCGAGCGCCAGGATTTTCCGGCGGAGATCCTCAATCGCATCTCTTTGGCCATGTATTGGTTTCATCCCATGGCTTGGATGCTCGCTCGCCGGATGGAGCTGGCGCGCGAAATGGCCTGCGACGATCAAGTGCTGCTCATCGGCAAACGGGCTTCACATTATGCCGAAAGTCTGGCCCACATCGGAGCCGACTTGCCCGTGGCTCTGCCGACGACCGCAGCGGGTTTCCTCGGACGCAAACCCCTGCTGGCCCGGATGATGGGGATCGCCGATCCTTGGCAAATGCACAGTCGCCTGACCCGCGAAGACGTTTGGTCCGCTGCCGCCCCGCTCTCGATGGTTGCGCTATTCGTGTGCTCGTTGGGATTCAAGGCCGTCGCGGAAATCCACGCTGACCAAAGCCCCTTTCGCGCATCAATCCGAACACCTGTGGTGTCCGTGTGGGATGATGTCATAGGCCCGGTTGTGGAACTTGCCGAAGCTCAGGAACTTTCGTCCGCACCGAAACAGCTGCAACCAACATGGCGAACTGTGAGAACCGCTGAGCGTTCCATTGCGACGGCACCCTCGCCCGGGTTGGCGCCCTTGCGCCTCAGGGCGATTGGCAAATCACAACAGATGGCCAAGCTTGAATTACCGTCAGACAGATTCAGCCTCCCGATGCTTTCACCACCCAGTTCACGCAACGCCGTGAACCGACAGGCTCCACTGGTTGGGTTTGGGCGTACCGTGGTTCGCAGGAGCCCACCACCTGCTGCCAAGATGCCTACTCAAGACAGCTCCGCCACCACTACAACGGACACTCCCGAAACGAAGAATTCAGATTCCCCTCCCGGCAAGCTGGAGGCAAAAGAGACCCAAGCCAAGATTCCCACTGAGAAGAAAGCGAAGATAACCCCCAGCCCCGACGCCGAAATCCGTTGATCGTCGTAAGCTCGACGCGGCGATTGAATCAGATGGAGGAACCAGACGGCTGAAGATCGTATGTCTCGTGGCCAAGGGAACTGCCACCAAAACCCTGCGCGCTGAAATAACCACCGATTTCAAGAACTGGACTCCGCTCAACGGAGACCTTGCGGCCGAATCGGTCGATGCTGAGAACGATCGACTTTCGTTTCGGGTCGCTGCTGGCACCGGCAATGGGTTCATCCGGATCCGTGAAATCCCCCCTCCTTTGCCCGGGAAAAAGGTTTCTCCTTGTAAATCTGAGCCCAGCAGCTCTCCCGAGAAGAATTCCGCGCGAACGCCTTCCTCCCGGAAACGAAAGGGATTTCGTTAGTAACCTGTCTGTCCGCTTGGTGCCTACACCTTTCGCCTTAAGGATAAAAATTTAACTTTTCTTGATTGCGAAACGCCACCGCCAGTCGTAAAGGTTAAAAAAGCAACCCCCGTGAACCTCCCGAATCTCAAACTCATCTTCGGACAATCCCTCGAACGATCTCAGCGCATTTGCCCAACCATCAAGACGAGCGGTTACCAGCTGCTGTTGCTCGATGACAGTACCACCGTCTTGAACGTCATGAGTCAGATCCTGCGCCGTATCCCCGGCCTGTTCCTGACCGTCGAATGCTCCCCCTACCGAGCCCTTGAGATTCTTGAACGGGATTCCGGCAGTTTCGATCTCGTGCTCACGGATATCCGTATGCCGCTCATGGATGGTATTGAGTTCGCAGCTCACGTGAAGCAACTGCGTCCGGAACTTCCGATCCTGGCCATTACCAGCGTCCCCTCCGCCGTCGACAACAAACCGGATTTTGCCGGCGTCGTCCCGAAGCCCTTTTCCCCCGAGGAACTCATCGCCGGAGTCATTGAGTTTCTTGAGGAATCCGCAACGACTTCCCACACCGCTTCCAAGCTCTCCCTCCCCTCCCTAGGCACACCACAAAGAACTCAATCACTATGAAAGCTATGGCCCTTCCCTTCATCATGACCACCCCCGTGAAGCCCATACCCGTTGCTCACAACGAACGTCCGAACGTTCTTGTGGTGGACGACGATGCGACAATTCTTGACCTCATCACCCGCTTGTTGAGTCACCTTGGTTTGGGTGTTCTCGGAGCCGCGAGCGGCGAAGAAGCGCTCGCAGTCTACCAAGAATGCCCCGAACAGATCAGTGCCGTCATCTCCGACTTCAACATGCCCGGCATCAATGGCTTGGAACTCTGCGTTGAACTGCGGGACATGAACCCCGATCTACCGGCCATGATCGTCAGCGGCAATCTCAGTGACCAGCTCCTCGACGCGATTCGGGCCTGTCACTACGAGGTCTTGCCAAAGCCTTTCACATTCGACCAATTTAACAATGCGTTGCCAAAACTGCTCCCTGAGCATTACCTTGCCAAACGCTGAAGAACCGGACGGGAATGACTGAAACCAGAGCGGGTAGCCGGATGAAATTCAGAAACCGAATCGAGCACCTCACGGGCGCAATCCTCGTGTGCCTTTTGTTCGTCTCCCCGGCGATCCCCGCCGAACATCTCCTCTACAAAGGCCGCCGCGTTCACCCTTCCCTGATTCTGGTTCAACTGAAGCCGGGACAGACGGCGACCTCCAAGGCGATGAGCACCGCACTGGATGAATGCCAATCGAAGGTGGTCGATAGATTCCGCAACCTGCCCGGACTCATGCTCCTCGACACCCGCCAACTTCCCGGTGGCGGCAAGGCGCTACGCAAGAAGGGAATTGTCCCCGCGGCTCTGCCCTCTCTCGCTGACCGCATCCGGGTCTTGGAGAAGTGCGGCCTCTTTGAGTTTGTGGAACCGGACTTCGTGCGCACGGCTTCGGCCACTCCAAACGACGCCGCCTTCGTTGACAGCCGACTCTGGGGACTTCAGAACACTGGACAGAATGGCGGCTCCGCCGGCGCGGACGTCAATGCGGCCGGGGCCTGGGATCTGACCACGGGATCGCGCGACGTCATCGTCGGCGTGATCGACACGGGCATTCGCTACACGCACAACGATCTCGCAGCCCAGATGTGGCGTAACGAAGACGAGATTCCCGGCAACCAGGTTGACGACGACAACGACGGTTACGTCGACAACGTCTTCGGCATCAATGCCGTGACCGGCGCCGCGAACCCCGGCGACCCCATGGACGACAACGGACACGGTACACATGTTGCCGGTACCATCGGCGCCGCTGCGAACAACGGTCATCCCCACGTCGGCGTGGCCTGGGAGGTAAAGCTGATGGCACTCAAATTCTTGGACTCCGAGGGTAGCGGAAAAACCAGCGACGAGATCAAATGCATCGACTTCGCCATCGCGAATGGGGTCGACGTCATCAACGCCAGCTATGGTGGCTACGGTTTCAGCAGCGCACAGGAAGCAGCCATGGCACGAGCCGAGCAGGCGGGCATCATGTTTGTTGCCGCCGCCGGCAATGAATCCAACAACAACGACAACGACCCCAGCTTCCCCGCATCCTTTCCTCACGAAAACGTCATCTCCGTCGCCGCCATCGACCGCCACGACAACCTTGCCGGTTTTTCCAATTTCGGCGCCAACGCCGTGGACGTCGCCGCCCCCGGTGTCGACATCTTCTCCTGCTGGATCGGTTCTGACAGTGATTACAAGTCCATCTCCGGCACCAGCATGGCCTCACCGCATGTCGCCGGTGTGGCAGCCTTGATCCGCGCACGCTTTCCGAACATCGGCATCTCCGAACAACGCGCGCTCCTCCTCAACACCGTCACAACCACTCCCGCCCTCGCCGGCAAGGTCGCTTCCGGCGGACGCGTCAATGCCCAAGCCGGCGTCAATGCCCAAGCCGATGGCGAATTGGAAACCGTGGTCACCCCCGCATCCGGCGCCGAACTCCTGGCCGGCTCCACTCTAGCCATTCGTCTTCGCATCACCGACCTGCATGACGTGACCGACGCTACGATCGTGGGAACCGCCAACGGGCAACCCGCCCCCGCGTTCATCAATGACGGTACCGGTCCCGATGACGACGCCAATGACGCCATCTACACCGCCGAGATGATCGTCCCCTCGTTTGAGCAACAATTGGCCTTCGACCTCGATATCTCCGCTCCGGGCAAACAGAATCGCAATCTTCAGTTCAACTACCCGATCGCCCAACCAGCTCCGAACAACAACTTTAGCAAAGCCACGATCATCGATACCAATTCGATGTCCCTCACCGGGTCCAACCGCCGATCCGACTCCGAACCGGGTGAACCTCAACACGCCAATGTCGGCGGCGGCAACACAGTGTGGTGGCAATGGGTCGCCCCTTCCAACGGCGTCGTCAATATTACCACTTCCGGCAGTGATTTCGACACCGTGCTCGCGGTCTACACCGGCACCTCCGTCTCCTCGCTCACCCAGGTCGCTGCCAATGACGACGTCGCCGGCAACGACACGACGAGTATCGTCTCCTTCGACGCCACCACCGGCACGGCCTACGCGATCGTCGTGGATGGCTATCAAAGTTCCGTCGGCGACATCGTCCTGAATCTCGGTTCCACCATCAACAACACCGGGGCACCTGCGAATGACAACTTTACAGACGCGATCGCCCTGACCGGAAATTCGGCCAATGCCGTGGAACCGGAAATCGGCAACGCCACCAAGGAAACCAACGAGCCCAACCACGCCGGCAATGCCGGCGGCAATTCCATCTGGTCCAGTGGCAGGCTCCCGACAACGGCATGCTCACCGCGAGCACGCTCGGCAGCACCTTCGACACCCTGCTAGCGGTCTATCGCGGGAACAGCGTTGGTAGTCTCACCGAGGTGGCCGCCAACGATGACAGTGCCTTCGGCGGAACGATCAGCCGTCTTGAAACGTTTGTCGCGGTTGGCACGACCTACCAAATCGCGGTGGATGGGTATTCCGGCGACAGCGGAACCATGAATCTGCAGCTGGATTTCATCGCCACCGCCGCCGCCCCCGCCAACGATGATTTCGCTGCGGCCAGCACTTTGAATGGACTCCCGGTCAACGTGGCCGAGTCCAACCTGGGCGCGACTCTCGAAGCAGGTGAACCCATGCACGCCGGCAATATCGGTGGACGGTCGGTCTGGTGGCGTTGGACCGCTCCAACTACGGGTCCCGTGACCGTCAATACGGACGGCAGTGACTTCGACACTCTCCTGTCGGTGTATCAGGGAACGATCGTAAGCAACCTCACCCGCATAGCCTTCAGTGACGACGGCAACCCCGGCAATTTGACCAGCAGCCTCACCTTGACGGCCATCGCCGGGGAGGAATACCTGATCGCGGTGGACGGCTACGCCAGTCTCGACCGTATCCCCGGCGCCGGCACGATCCAACTCAACCTCAATCCCTTTAGCGGCACTCCGCCAGCCAACGACAATTTCTCCAACGCGGAAACGATACCGGACAGCAATTTCAACCTCAGCGGATCCACTCACGGCGCGACGAGCGAACCCAACGAACCCACGAAGGCATTCAGTCCCCCCGGCGCTTCGGTGTGGTGGAACTTCTCCGTCCCGATGGATACGTTGATGGAAATCGACACCTATGGCAGTGATTTCGATACCGTGTTGGCCGTGTTCACCGGCTCAGCCCTCGACAACCTCGCCCTGGTGATAGCCAACGATGATGCCACCTCCGGCAGCATCGCGCAGAGCACGGTCAGTTTCATCGCGCGTGCCAACGTTCCTTATCGCATCGCACTCGACGGATTCAACGGACAGATCGGCGACTTTGAACTCAACTTCACGCAAGTCGGTTTGGCGGCCAATCAGTATCGCACGGACTTTGAGAACTCAGGCGGTTTTACCGCCGGTCAGGCCTTGGGCGGTCAAGGCGGCTGGCTTGGCAGCGGCGGAGACGTGCACACGATTCGCGCCAGCGGATTCACGGCGTACGGACAAGCAGGCGCCATGGGCGGCCTTCCCTCCAACGGTGCCTCGGAAGCCGCGGCTTGGCATCCGGTGAATGTCAATCCACCCAACGCCGGCATCATCCGCTTTCGTACCGACATGCAGATCGTCGATTCCACCAACGACAGGTTCGATGAATTCTCCTGGCGCGTCGAAAACCAGAACGGAGAACTTCTCTTCGCCATCGCTTTCGACAACTCCAACCTCAACATCGAGCGACTGCTCGACAACAACGCGCAGGTGCCTTCGGGATGGCGGTTTCAAAACGACCTCCCCTTCCGACTGGAACTGGTCATGGATCTCACGGCCAACCTCTGGGTAGCCTACTACGATGAAGTGCTGATCATCCCCGCCTCTCCCATCACAACCCAGGGCCGCGATCTGAATCTCGGCAGCATCCGTGCCACGTGGAAGGCTGCGGCAGCACAGGACCCGGGTGACAACCGCATGGAGTTCGACAATTACGCGGTGGATCACATCGCCTTCACGCTACCGCCCGGGGTCGAGTCCACAACTCCGAGTTCCACCGTCACTGAAGGGACAGCTTTCACTTTGTCCGTCTCGGCACATGGACCGGGCACGTTGTCTTACCAATGGCTGTTTGACGGCAGTGAGATCCCGGGCGCGACGGAGGCGAACCTCGTGCTCAATCCCGCCCTCGGCTCTGACAGTGGTGAATACGTCGTCCGCGTGAGCAATGAGCACGGCTCGATCGAAAGTGATCCGATTTTTCTCGAGGTTATTCCGGCACCCATGCCACCGCCCAATGATCACTTCGTCAATGCGACCACCATCGGCAACTTGCCCTACGAGGAATACACCTCCAACGACCAGGCCACCCGGGAACCCAGTGAACCGCTACACGGCACCGGTGGCGATGCCTCGATCTGGTGGCAATGGACGGCACCAGCCACGGGCCGCTACGCCGTATCCACCCTTGGCAGTTCCTTCGACACTGTTCTGGCGGTCTATCAAGGCCACCAGCTCAACAACCTCTCCTTCATTGCCTCGAACGATGATTTCCAATCTCGCACCCGGGGTAGCCTGATCACCTTCGATGCCGTGGCCGGCACCAACTACCGTTTCGCCGTCGACGGACTTTCGGGATCATCGGGCAACGTTCGTTTCGCTCTCACTCCGGAAGAAGCTCCTCAGTTGGATTCTCCCGGCACTGCTCCAAACGGCGACTTCTCGCTCAATGTCAATCCGCCGCCCGGGGTCACCTACATCCTGCAATCCTCCGCCGACCTCAAGATCTGGACGAATGTGACCACGATCACCGGTGCCAACAACGCCACCCAATTCACCGACAGCACCGCCGCTGCGAGCGGTCGCTTCTACCGCCTCGTTCGAGAGCAGTAGTCGGATCTCAAATGTCAGCCGCGTAGCGACGTCACGTCCAATCGTGTCGTCCCTCCGCGGCTGAATACATTCCGTTTGATTTCACCCAAGGAGCCGCAACAACCCACGGATCAAGTCCATCGAACACTCAAAGATCTCAATGAGACCCAAAAGCCTCCGGAACGGGCTGGAGAAGGACAAATCATGGACCTCCTCGGCTACGTTTTCTCCGGCGGCCACAAGGAACCATACGTGTTCAAGTAAGACCTACCCCTTCTTC
Source organism: Limisphaerales bacterium (assembly GCA_049601855.1). Lineage (GTDB taxonomy): Bacteria > Verrucomicrobiota > Verrucomicrobiia > Limisphaerales > JAYPXF01. The sequence continues at coordinate 8,681 of JBMYQZ010000030.1, forward strand.
AAGCGTACGAGAAGATCCTTGATCTCCACGGTCTCACCGATCTCCACAAAGAGGTCATCGACCACGCCATCACACGGCGCATTGACCGTGGTCTGCATCTTCATCGCCTCCATCATCATCAATTTGTCCCCCTGACAGACTGTCTCACCGACTTCCACCATCACCTTGGCAACAAGTCCCGGGATCGGGGCACCGACCTGCATCGGATCTTTCACATCCACCTTGAGGCGCGCTTTCGTCTGCGGCGCGACGGTCTTGTCCGTAATGTGCGTCTCCCGGGTCATACCGTTGAGTTCGAAGGTCACCACGCGCTTCCCTTCCTTGTCCGGCTTACCGACGTTCAGGAGACGGATGATCAGCGTCTTGCCCTCCTGGATGCTCACGGAAATCTCTTCACCCACCTTGAGCCCATAGAAGAAGGCCGAGGTAGGCAAGACACTCACATCGCTGAAGTCTTCGCGGTGGGTATCAAAGTCGGAGAAGACCTGCGGATACATCAGGTGTGAGAAAAGATCGTCGTCCGAGGCCTCACGCTTCAACTGTGCAGAAAGCTCCGAGCGTGTGCTTTTCAAATTCAAAGGCTTCACCTTCCCCGGGCCGCCGCGTTTGGCGTCGGCGCGATAGCGTTTGCGCGCTTGCTTGAACTCGGCATCACCAAGAATCACCTTCCAGACCGGCTCCGGCCAGCCACCGGCGGGCCAGCCCAGTCCTCCGCGGAACATGTCCAAGACAGAGTCCGGAAATCCGTGACTGCCCGGCACCAAATTCACGACTTCAGCCGGCTTGATGCCGTGGCTGAAAAGATACAACGCCATGTCCCCCACCACTTTGCTCGACGGCGTCACTTTCACGATGTCGCCAAACAGTTGGTTCACCTCCGCGTAAGTGCGAGCGATCTCCGGCCAGCGATGGGAGACGCCCATGCTTTCAGCCTGCGCCTTCAGGTTCGTGTATTGCCCACCGGGCATTTCGTGCAGGTAAACTTCCGCGCTGCCCGTCTTCGGCGCCGTATCGAAGGGTTTGTAAATCTCCCGGACCTTCTCCCAGTAATCCGAAAACTCGTTGAGAACATCGACGTCCAGCTTGGCGTCGCGCTTGGATCCAGCCAACGCGGCGGCCACCGAATTGAGATTGGGTTGCGAAGTGCTGCCGGACATCGACGCCATCGCCAGATCCACGACATCCACCCCGGCGATCGCAGCCTCTACGATCGAACTGGATTGCACTCCAGCCGTGTCGTGCGTGTGAAAGTGTACCGGAATGCCGACCTCGTTGCGCAAAGCCTTGACCAGCTTGCTGGCCGCCAGTGGACGGCACAAACCCGCCATGTCCTTGATGGCAAGCATGTGCGCGCCCATCTTCTCCAATTCCTTGGCGAGCTTGACATAATACTTCAGCGAGAACTTGTCGCGCTTCGAATCCAGAATGTTGCCCGTGTAGCAGAGCGTCCCTTCGCAAATCGCGTGGGTATCCTGCACGGCTTCCATCGCCACCCGCAGGTTGGGCAGATAGTTGAGCGAATCGAAGATCCGAAAGATATCCATGCCCGATTCCGCCGCGTGCTTCACAAAGCCGGCCACGACATTCTCCGGGTAATTGGAATAGCCCACGGCATTGCTGCCACGGAAAAGCATCTGGAAGCAGATATTCGGAATCTTTTCGCGCAGTTGGCGCAAGCGTTCCCATGGATCTTCACTCAGAAAGCGCATCGCCGTATCGAACGTCGCCCCGCCCCACATCTCCAACGAGAACAGCCCCGTCTTGGCATCGCCCAAGCGTTGCGACAAGGCGTTGGCCGAGGCCAGCATGTCGAAACTCCGCATGCGGGTGGCCATGAGCGATTGATGGGCGTCGCGCAAGGTGGTATCGGTGACCAGCAGACGCTTCTGCTGTTTCACCCAGCCGGCGAACTTCTTCGGTCCCAACTCGAGCAGAAGATCGCGCGTCCCCTTCGGCGTCTTGCCGTTGTGATCAAAGTCCGGGGCCGTCACGGGCTCGATCACCTTCTCCGGCAGATAAGCCTTGGCGTGTGGGTTGCCGTTGACGATGACGTTGCCGAGGTAGCTCAAAAGCTTGGTCGCCCGGTCCCGACGCGCATGGAATGAGAATAGCTCCGGCGTGGTATCAATCAGCGAAGTGGTCGCCTGTCCATTGCGAAATTCCGAATGTGAAATAACGTTCTCAACAAAGGGCACATTCGTCTTCACGCCCCGGATGCGAAACTCCCGCAAAGCGCGATGCATGCGATCCATCGCCATTTCGTAGTTCCGGCCGCTGGCAATCACCTTCACCAGCATCGAATCGTAGAACGGAGTGATCACCGCGCCGCGATAGCCCATCCCGCCGTCGAGACGAATGCCAAAACCGCCCGGCGAGCGATACTCGAGAATCTTGCCGTAGTCCGGCATGAAGCTGTTCTCCGGGTCTTCCGTGGTGACACGGCTCTGGATGGCGTAGCCGTTCTTCGGCATATCGTCCTGCGCCGGCAGGTTGATCTCTGGCGAATCCAGCGCATGTCCCTGCGCGATCAGGATCTGACTGCGCACAATGTCGATCCCGGTAACCACTTCGGTCACCGTGTGCTCGACCTGCACGCGCGGGTTCATCTCGATGAAATACCACTCGTGCGTGTCGAGGTCGTAGAGGAATTCCACCGTACCGGCGTTGTCGTAGCGGATCTCCTTCGCCAGTTTCACCGCCCCGTCGCACAGTTCCGAAATCACATCCTCGGGCAGGCCAAAACTCGGTGCCACCTCGATCACTTTCTGATGGCGTCGTTGCACGGAACAATCGCGTTCGTGCAGATGCAGCACGTTGCCATGACGATCGCCAAGGATCTGCACCTCTATGTGCTTCACCCTCGTGATGTATTTCTCAAGAAAGACCGCCGGATTGCCAAAAGCCCGTCCGGCTTCCGACTGAGCCTCATCGAGCAATCCCGCCAGCTCGGAAGCTTTGCGCACCACCCGCATACCGCGACCACCACCACCAAAGGCCGCCTTGATGATGAGCGGAAATCCAATCTTCTTTGCCTCCTTCAAGGCCTTGGCCCGGTCGACAATGGCCTCATCTGTCCCCGGCAAGGTCGGCACGCCAATCCGTTGGCAGACGTTCCGCGCCGCGGTCTTGTCGCCCATCATCTCCAGCAATTCGGCCCGGGGACCGACAAAGGTGATTTCGGCCTCCTCACAGGCGCGGGCAAAATCTGGATTCTCGCTCAGGAACCCGTATCCGGGATGAATCGCATCGACCCCCTTCTCCTTCGCCAGCGCCACGATGCCCTCGATATCGAGATACGCCGCGACGGGTCCCTTGCCTTCGCCCACGAGATACGACTCGTCCGCCTTGAAGCGATGCATGCAGAATCGGTCCTCCTGTGCAAACACCGCCACGGTGTTTAGTCGCATTTCATTGGCCGCACGGAAGATGCGAATCGCGATTTCAGAGCGATTGGCTGCCAATAATTTGCAGAAGGGACCGCGGTTGACGGGCTGAGACTTCTTTTTCAATGAACGTGTCCGTTTCGCTTTCATGCAGAGCGCGCGGAGCATAGGCGGGCCGAGGCTCGATTGCCAAGCGCCGGAACCGGATTTTACCCACAATTTGGGACTAATCGTCGCCTGGCCCCAAGATCGACGGGAATAGTTGCCTCCGGAAGGCCAGGAAGGTGCCAGATAGGTCCTCGCTGGGACAGCGACAGTGGAGTTGGGTCACGGTTCCACACCCTTGTCCCGCCGCCATTGCGCTACCTCGTTGGTAAGAGATCTGAGAACCATCGGCATCGTTTCCACCAAGTTGGTTCCTTCGCCAACATCCGTCTTCAGATTGTAAAGCTCCCAATCGGAATTGGTTCCTTGAATCGCCTTCCAATTCCCCTTGCGAATCGCGAAACGATTGGTGTTCTCCCAAACCAGCAGCTGGTGACGATTCGTTTGTTCCTTCCGAAAGAACGTGGGCAACAAGGAAATCCCATCCAAGCCCTCCGCCTTCTTCGCGCGGGCAATTTCCAGCGTGGTCGGCATGAGGTCCAATTGCGAAATCATCATGTGATTGGTCGATGGTCGGATGGTGCCAAACCAGCGAACCAGCATCGGCACGCGGATTCCCCCCTCGGTGAGATCGCCCCGTTTGCCGCGGAACGGACCGTTGCTGTCGAAGAACTCGACTTCCGTCCCTCCGCGTTCAAAGGCCCCGCCATCACTGGTCAGAAAGATCACGGTGTTGTTCACCTGCTCGTGAAGCTCGAGCACGCGAAACAACTGGCCCAGATAATTGTCCAACAGGGAAATCGCCGCCGCCTTCTGCCGTTCTGCCTTGGGCCAATCCTTTCGCGCCGCGTACCATCCATCGTTCGGCATGGCCGCGAAGCGATTCGTGTTCCCTTTCCACTCGTCCAGCGGGTTGGGCAACGCGAAAGAAACGACGTTAAAGAAGGGAACAAAGCGATTCCAGCGGGTCGGGCGATGGATCCGCACATAGTTGGTCATCGAACGCAGAAAGAACTCGTTTAGATACACTCCCTTACGATGGCCCAGATTATAGCCCCAAGGCTGTTTCCCGTTGAATTTGCGATCGGGATCAAAACGCCAAAGAAAGTCCGGATAGAAGTCCGTGACGGTCTGCGGCTCCAGTTCACCGATCCAATCATTGAAACCTTTCCGCTGCGGCTGGCTGTAGCTGTTGGGTTGACCGACCAACCACTTGCCGATGTAGCCATTGCGATAGCCCGCCGGTTGCAGCGCCTGCCCAATCGTAGTCACTCCCGGCTCGATCAGCACGGGACTGTCCGGCAGCAGATCGAGATGACGTTGATCGCGCCCAGTCAGAATTCCGGCCCGGGCGATGAGATTGTCCGGGCTGGAGGCATAACATTGCGTGAACATCATCCCCTCACGCGCCATCCGATTCAGATTGCGCGTCTCAATCCTCTTCTGCCCATAACAACCCAGGTCACCAATCCCCAAGTCATTGGCAATGATCCAGATGACGTTGGGAGGGATCGCTTTGTCCGGCAACGCGGGAAATGGAAACTTCGCCGCCACGACATTCGTCGCGAGCAAGAGCAGCAGCGCCAGGAATCCATTTTTCGCCATCGCCCGACTTTGAAGGCATCTGCCGCGATTGGGCAACTCGATTGAAACCCTTAAGGATTTCAACTTTTCCAATCCGCTCCAGCGAACTATTCTCTCGCTCCATGAGCAAGCTCGGCGAAGGCAAGCCCGCCAACAAGGATCTCCTAGCCTGGGTCGACGAGGTCGCCCAACTGACCAACCCCGACAAAATCTTCTGGTGCGCCGGTTCGGCCGAGGAAAACGCGGCGTTGAAACAGCGGGCTGTCGATGAAGGCGTCATCACGCCGCTCAACCAGGAGAAGTGGCCGGGCTGTTACCATCATCGTTCCAATCCCAACGACGTCGCCCGGGTCGAAAAACTCACCTTCATCTGCACGCCGAACAAGGAAGAGGTCGGCCCCACCAACCACTGGGCCGCCCCCGCCGAGATGTACAGCAAGCTGAACGGCCTGCTCGAAGGCAGTATGAAGGGCCGAACGATGTACGTGGTCCCCTACCTTATGGGCCCCCCCGGATCCGACCTCTCACGCGTGGGCGTAGAGGTGACCGATTCGATCTACGTGGTCCTGAGTATGGCGATCATGGCCCGCATGGGGCAGACCGCGTTGGATCACCTCGGCAACTCCACCGACTTCAATCGCGGCATCCACTCCATGCTTGATGTGAATCCGGACCGTCGCTACATCGCGCATTTCCCCTACGACAACACGATCATCTCGGTCGGCTCGAACTACGGCGGCAATGTCCTCCTGGGGAAAAAGTGCCTCGCCCTGCGCTTGGCATCCTGGTGGGGACGGCACGAAGGTTGGATGGCCGAGCACATGCTCATCCTCGGCGTGGAATCTCCGGAAGGGCAAAAGACCTACGTCGCCGCCGCCTTTCCGAGCGCTTGCGGCAAGACGAATTTCGCCATGCTCATCCCGCCCGAGCGATTCAAGGGCTGGAAGATCTGGACTGTGGGCGACGACATCGCGTGGATGCGCCCCGGCGAAGATGGCCGCCTGTACGCCATCAATCCCGAAGCCGGATACTTCGGCGTCGTGCCGGGCACCAACAATCATTCCAATCCGAACGCGATGCAGAGCCTCGGCAAGGACACCATTTTCACCAATGTCGCCGTTACCGAAGACGGTGATGTGTGGTGGGAGGGCAAGGACAACCCGCCGCCCGAGAACCTCATTGATTGGCAGGGCAATCCTTGGAAGCTCGGCTCGGAAACCAAGGCCGCCCATCCGAACAGCCGCTTCACCGCCCCGATGGCGAACAATCCAATGCTGGCGCCCGAGGTCAACGATCCTCAAGGCGTGCCGATTGACGCGATCATTTTCGGTGGCCGTCGTTCCCACACCATCCCGCTGGTTTTCCAATGCTTCAACTGGCTCCACGGCGTCTACGTCGGTGCCACCGTCGGCTCTGAAACAACTGCGGCCGCGACCGGGGCCGTTGGTCAGATCCGCCGCGATCCCTTCGCCATGCTGCCCTTCTGTGGCTACAACATGGGCGAGTATTTCATCCACTGGATCCGCATGCGAAAACTGATGAAATACCCACCGCGTATCTTCCACGTAAACTGGTTTCGCAAGGACGACGACGGGAATTTTCTCTGGCCTGGCTTTGGCGAAAACATGCGCGTGCTGCGCTGGATCGTCGATCGCTGCAAAGGCCGCGCTCACGCCAACGAAACCTCCTTGGGCTGGGTCCCCGGTCCGGGCGACTTTGATCTTGTGGGCCTTCCCGGATTTACCGAAGAGAAACTCGCCCAAGCGCAACAGTTCAGCGACGACGAATGGCGCAACGAAGTACTGCAGCACGACGAACTCTTCTTGAAGCTCTACTCGCATCTGCCCAAGGAAATCATCTTCCAGCGCGAGATGCTCATCGCCCGTCTCTGATCGGTCCGATGCCGATGCAACGTTCCATGCCGGTGGCCAAGGTGGAAGACCTGCCACCGGGCAAGACCGTCAGGTTCGTCTACAAGGTTGACGGCGTCGCGAGGGAAGGCTTCGCGGCCAATGTGAAAGGTCACCTCGTCGCGTACGAAAACACCTGCAAGCACATCCCCGTTCCCCTCGACTACGACGACAATCAGTTTTTCACTCCGGACGGAGAACACTTCATCTGTTCAACCCATGGAGCGGTTTACAACCCGCTGAATGGGGCCTGTCTCGCCGGTCCTTGTGCGGGTGCGAAGCTGAACAAGATGCACGCCACCGACGTGAACGGTCAGGTATGGGTAAAACTCCCTGATGAGACGGAGTAAACGAATGGCCACCTCAGTAGGTGCGGCGCAAGTTTGACGGGAGGATATTCAACTCGCCTCGATACTTGGCGACCGTGCGGCGCGCGATCTTGATTCCTTTTCCGCTGAGCAGCTTGACGATCGCATCGTCGGAGAGCGGCTTGTGGGGATCCTCTTCCTTCACGAGATCGGCGAGCATGTCCTTGATGCTCGTATTGGAAACGTCCTTCCCATCCTCGGTCTTGAAACCGGAGGTGAAGAAATACTTCATCTCAAAAACACCGTGCGGGGTTTCCATGTACTTGCCGGAAACGGCACGGCTCACGGTGGTTTCGTGTACGCCCACGACCTCGGCCACCTGCACCATCGTCAGCGGCTTCAACTCACTGGCACCACTTTCGAAGAAGGCCTTCTGTCGCTTCAAAATCTGTTCGGCAATATTTTGGATCGTGCTCTGCCGTTGATGGAGGCTCTTGATGAGAAACTTGCCGGCACGAATCTTGTCCCGGATGTATTCACGATCCTCCTGCGTGCTCTTCCCGTTGGACATGATGTCCTTGTAGGTGTTGCTGATGCGCAGGTGCGGCACCTGATCGTTGTTCAGACTGATCGTCCATTCGCCGTCCGTCTTCTTCACGAAAACCTCCGGGACGATGTACTGCTGCGTCTCGGGCAGAAAATCGCGCCCCGGATGCGGCTCCAGTTGACTGATCCTTTCGGCCGCGTTCTGAACATCAACGACATCGACATCGTCGCGCCCGAGAGAGCTCACCAATTCCGGGAATTTCCGACGGGAAAGCAAGTCGAAGTGATCCTTCACGATCGAATACTCCAAGGTCTCGGTACGCTCCGCCCTATCCAATTGCAGGACGAGACATTCGCGAAGGTTCCGCGCGCCCACCCCTGGCGGTTGGAACGACTGGATGATCGTCAGCACATCTTGGATCGTGTCCGGCGATACCGCCGTCGAAAAAGCAAGATTCTCGATCGACGTGGTCAGGTAACCGCGCTCATCGATATTCCCAACGATCAGGTCAGCAATCGGACCTTTACCATCCTGCAAATCCAACTCGCGAACCTGCTCCAATAGAAACTCCTGCAATGACGTTTCCGCCACAATGGAATCGAACATGTACTGACGCTTCTCTTCATCCTCCGCCGAGCTCCGCTGCTTGACGTTCGTCTGGGCAAAATGATCGCGCCATTCCTGGTCCAGCTGCACCAGCTTCTCGAACTCTGCCTGGAAATCGTCAACCGGATCCGAGCTTTCCTTCTCGGTCGCCGGATCGTAAGTCAGATCCGAAGGAGGTTCAGCGGGATCCAATTTGTCGATCAACTCACGTTCGCCATCCTTCTCCTCTTGTCGCGCTTCTTCGATCGGCACCTCTTCGAGGATGGGATTCTGTTCGAGCTCCTGTTCGACCAGCGCTTTCAATTCCAGATTGGGGGCCTGCAGCAACGCCAGCGATTGCTGGAGCTGTGGGGCCAAGACCATTGTCTGGACCTGCTTCTGGGAAAGATACAAACCTTGCTGGGCCATAATGTTAGCTGTCCGCTCTTGTAGCAATCGTAGTGCCAGCTTGTGGGCATCACAAGCGCCATCTATTCCAAAAGCGTTCTTAAACCCCACGGCACGAACGCTTTCGCCCCATTTTACAGGTTGGAAATTGCTTGCCCCCGCCCCCCTGATTGATAGCTTGTGCTCGCCCGCATCCATCCAAAAACGGCCCATTAATGGCAACTGACACCCCCTCGCACCCGCTTCGGACCGCCGCCCTCTCTGGCACCTTCCTCCGATTCTTTTTTGCCATCGCCGTCGGCTCCGCATTTCAACTGAGTGCGCAGATCGACGGGCCGACTTATCGGCGAGTGAAGGATCCTGAACCGTGGCCTGTCGCCGCTGGACGTCCCGTTCCGGATAATATCGGAGTCGTCCGTCGCTCCTACGAAAACCAGGCACCGCTTACCCGTAGCGTTCAACCGCCTTCCAGATTCACTCCCGCGCCGCGTACGTCCACGACTCGGCCTGCGCCCAGCCTTCCCCGGCAGCGCCCACCGTCCGGAGAAGTTTCCTCTCACAGTCCTTGGGCTCCGGTCTACCGAACACCCCAGACCGCTCCCCTCACGAGTACCGCCCCCTTCAGTCCGCCGCCCCAGGAACCGCCCATCGCCGCTCCGAACTTCCC
>JBMYQZ010000031.1:0-18080 GCA_049601855.1 Limisphaerales bacterium
TCCGACAAAGAGCAGCAGGCCGAACCATCCGAATTCAGCGGAGATCTGATTGTAGGAGGAGTGGGAGGCACGAGCTTTTTCTTCGCCTTCCTTCCGTTGAAATTCCCTCAGGAAGTTTTTTTAGCCGACACCGTATTTGAAATTCTCCGTTGCCCAGCGGCCGAACTTGAACGCCTCAACGCGTCCTTGAATTGCCTCGTCCTTGCTGGCGGTCTGCAACTCACCCCAACGCGGTAGGAACTGCGTTGCACTGATACCTCCGAAGATGCCAGCCGCGAGGATAATGACCTGCACGAACTTGGGACGGCCGAAGGTGAGCGTGGCCAGGATGGCCATGAATCCCGAAGCAAACGATCCCTTGGACTCAGTGCGATAGGTGGCGTAAAGCGGGATCGGCAAGAGCGCCAGACCAACTTCCTTCACGAACACCGGGCGGCGCCAGAAGAGCAGGAAGTAGATCATCGGCACAGCCACAATGACGGAGTGGCCGAGGGCATTGGCGTTGTTGAAAAGCTGGGTGCCGAACACCAGCCGACCATTGGAGGCCGCGGTGATTTCGGCAGAGCCCGCCGGGTCAATGCCGACCAAGCTCAACAAGGCCATGACACCGATGAACATGATGCAACCCAGCCACCAGTACAGAAAGACGTAGACGCGCCGCATCGTGTTGAGAGCCAACACGGTGATGAAATAGAAGCCGACAAAGGGGTAGATCTCCTTCTAGGTGTCCCAAGCGGCGCCGCTGCTCCAACAGATGTAGGCGAAATAGATCGCCATCACCATGTCATGCGGAGTGCGGATCACGTCACGCCACTTTACGCCTCCCTCTCGCATGAACAGCGCGGCACCGGCCCAAGCCAAGACCACGAAGGCCGGACGCAGGGCTGCCAAGGCACCAAAGATCTCCTGCGGTCGTACGTAGAGCACGATCGTGAAGGCAACGATGGCGGCGAAGTCCATTGGCTAAAGTCTAGTCTGGTTTGGCGCTCCGATTCAACCGGAAGCGGCGCCATTGTGTACCCCGGCGACTCTGCGATAAAGCTCGGCGTAGTTCTCGATCATCTTGGGAATGGAATGTTTCGCTTCGGCGCGTCGGCGACATTCGCGGCCGACTTCCGCGAGCTGGTCAGGCTGGCCGAGTACTTTGCGGAGTTGATCGATCAACTGCTCGGGCGTGTCCATTTCGGCCAGGTAACCGTTCACGCCGCTGTCGATGACCTCGGTGTTGCCGCAGGCCGTGTGGGCGAGGGCAGGCACGCCGCAGGACATGGATTCAAGCACAGCGTTGGACAGGCCTTCAAAGGGTGACGGGGCGGTGAGGAGATCGAGTGACTGGTAGTACGGCAGTGGATTCGATTGAAAGCCGACGAGGTGAATGCGATCCGCGACCGGACTGGCCTTGGCGGCGGCGTGAATATTCTCCTTCTCGTTGCCCTTGTCGCCGAGCACGAGCAGTTGCGCGGTGGGGTATTCCTTGGCGATGACGTTGAAGGCCTTGATGAGGAGCAGGTGCTTTTTGTTGACGTCAAAGCGGCCGACGATGCCCATCCACGGGCCGTCTGGGGGAAGGCCAAGTTCTTTGCGCACGGCTTGGCGATCGGTGGGTTGAAAGCGGTCGGTGTCGACGCCGTTCCGTACGCTGACGATCTTGGAACCATCGAAGCCGAGGTCGACGATGTAGTCCTTCAGGCTTTCGCAAACCGTGTGGATGGTGTGGCAGCGGTTGTATTGGCGTTTGCGTTGGGCGAGGCGGTGGGGTTGCTCCAGGTCATCCTGAAAGACGCCGTGTTCGCCCTGCAACACCGGGCGCAGACGGCCGAACAAAGTTCCGTAAACGCCGTACGTCATCGGGCCGATGTTGTGCGTATGAACGATGTCGGGCCACAGCTTGAACACCGCCCACATCACGCGCAGTGTGGTTCGATACGAGAAGCCGGGCTTGTTCCGATCGAGGACGATGACGTTTTCGGGATGGTTGAGGCGCTCGACAAAGGCGCCGCCTTTTTCCAGGCAGCAGAAGTAAACCTCGAACTCATCCTCCGGCAGGCGGTTGGCCACATTCACGACGCCGTTTTCCATGCCGCCCGGGTCCAAAGAAAAGACCACGTGCATGATGCGGATCTTCTTCTTGGCGCTCATGACCGGCTTGAAGGACTTCAGGATTTAACCTTGCCGGTAATCGCGGTGATGAGGAAGCGCACTGCCTGACGGCAACGGAAGAGGAAAGGGTAGCCGAAGTCAGTGGCGTTGAAATACCAGGGGCAGTTCAAGATCGAACAGAACAGATTCCAGAATGCCGGGATGGGTTTCCTGATGCCGTTGAAGATCAAGGCTGCCTGGAAGCGTTGGTAGGAGAAGACCTGTCGCCAGAACCAGAATTCGCTTTGCGGCACGGCACCGGCCCGGTGGGCCTTGTTGAGCACGACGACCATGTTGGCGCTCTGGCGAACGGCGTTGTTGCTCATGTTGTTGCCGTGCTTGCGGATGTGGACGAGTTCCTGGCCCATGTGCCAGACCCGGAAATCGGTCGCGATGCGGATCCACATGTCGCGGTCCTCGGTGCTCTTGAGCGTGGTGTCGAAGCCGCCGCACTTGTCGAAGACCGCCTTGCGGCAGGCGGCGCCGGTGGGTGAGAACCGCGTGCGCGTGAGAATGTCCCGCACGTTGATCTCGCGGGCCTGCTCGGGATGGTGCTTGGTCACCGGCATCGGCTTGCCGTCGACGTCGATGTTGATGCAATCGCAACCCACCATTCCGTAGTCGTCGTCGAGCTCGGCAAAGCGGGTCATTACCTTGCGCAACATGCCGGGCATCAACTCGTCGTCGGCGTCGAGGAAGACAATGAAGTCGTGTTTGGCTTCGCGGATGCCGCTGTTGCGGGCGGCGGAGAGACCGGCGTTCTCCTGGTACACGTAGCGCACCGGGTCGGAGTATTGTTTCATCACCTCCGCGGTGTCGTCCTTGGATCCATCGTCAATGACCACCACCTCGAAGTTCGGATAATCCTGACTGCGCGCCGATTCGATGGCGAAGGGCAGGAACTTGGCGTAGTTGTAGGCCGGGATGACAACGGAAACGCCGGGCAGTTGGTCTTTGGGGGTTTTGCCTTCGGTCGCCATCAGGATGCGCAACTCTTTTTAGCGACTCGCACAGAGCGTGTCGAAATTCCTTTGCGTGCGGGAGTTAAGGAAAATGCCTACTGCCTTCACCCGCTCAACCCACGGTCATGGACTGGTAGCGGTTGTAGTAGTGGTTCGAGTAGTAGTAATAGTGGAAGCGGTTCATCGTGGCCGACAGATTCAGGCGATTCAGGACGAAGCCGTAGAAGTTCGCGTGGTTGTCGCCGAGAATGTCCATCGCCGTGCGGATCTGGCGGGTGGAGGTGAAGGCACTCCAGATCACCATCACCACACCGTCGACCACCGGCTGGAGGGAGGCGGTTTCGGAGAGACCGAGAATCGGCGGGGCGTCGAGAATGATGCGCTGATACTTGTTGCGCAATTCATCCATGATCTGCTGCAGGCGGGTGGAACCGAGCATTTCGATGTCGCCATCGAGGTGATCGCCAGTTGGTAGCACGGAAAGGTTTTCCACCGCGGTTTCACGGACGGCCTCGTTCACGTCGAGCTTCTCCACGAGCACATTGCTGAGGCCGGGGGAGGAGCGGACGCTGAAGAGGTGGTGGACCAACCCACGACGGAGATTGGTGTCGATGTAGAGGGTCTTGTCGCCCATTTGTGCGAAGGACAAGGCGAGGTTGGAGGAGACGACGGTCTTGCCCTCCTTCGGTCCCGTGCTGGTGACCATGATCACCTGTGGGTACTTCGAAGTCGCGGCGGCGGAGACAAGGTTGGTCCGGATCACGCGGAAATTCTCCAGCATGTCCGGGTCGGTCATACTCTCGGAACCGATCAGAGGATAAGCCTCGGCGATCGTGTCTTCGAAGTCCGGCACCAGACCGAGGCCCTTCATGTGCGTGTCGGCCTCGAGCTTGTCCATGTTGGTGACCGTCTGGTCGAGGAACTCGAGGAGGAACGGGATACCGATCGCCAGTGCAATGCCAAGGATGAACGAGGCGATGACCAACTTGAAGCGGGGTGGGGAAACGGGCGTTTCTTTGCGGAGCAGGAAGATGTGCGGTTGGCCGAGGTCAACGCGGTCATACTCCAGTGCCTTCTCATCGCGCGCGCGGCGGTTGATGACTTTCTGAAGCTCCGACTCCCAATAGACGTTGAGGTTCTGGCCCCGGGTCCTTTCTTCGTATTCCTGAAGGCGCCTGAGGGAGGCGCGATACTCGGGCTCACGGAGTTTCAGTTGTTGCTCCTTGCCCTTGAGCTTGTCGTAGTTGAGGCGGAAGGCGTGGTCTGCGCTGTAGACGGCGTCGGTCAAGGCTTGGTCGACGGACTGCAGTTTGGTGCGCAGTTCACGAATGATCGGGTGACGGTCGAGATACTTCTTCTGCGCCTGGACGAGTTGCTGCTCGAGAAGTTTTTGTTCCCGGTCGAGTTCCACCCAACTGCGAGACTGGGCGGCTGCCACATCGGGTGTCACCCAGCGCGAGCCGGATGTCTGACTGCTGTTCAAGGTTTGGAAACCGCCGTCACCGGGCGCGCCTCGACGACCGCCGGTGGTGCGATTCGCCCCGGGCTGCGGAGCGACTGTTCCCATGGGAACCTGCTCCCCGATCTTCAGGAAATTGGGAAGACTGGTATAGAGCATCAGGCGATCGATCTTGCTGAGCGGCTCGGAGGAGTGCAGCCGGGCGCGCACGGTTTCGTAGTTGCGCAAATTGGACTGAACTTCGATGAGTTCGGTGGAAATCTTACTGAGCTCGGCCACTTGCAGGCGCAGCCGCTCCGGATCGTATTCCTTGTCGATTTCGGATCGTTTTCCGGCCGCGTCGGAGATGCGCTTCTGCAGTTGCTCCAATTCACGTTCGGAGGTCAGCCTGATCTGGTACATCGCGTTGGAGCGACGATCGGCACGCACCTTCATGAACGCGTTTACCAGGTTCGATGGGAATCGTTCTGCCCAACTCGGATCAAAGACGTGAACGTCGAGTTCGATGTTTTCTTCGGAGGAGTCGAACCGGGCTGATACGCTCTTCAGCTTGGGCTTCACTGGGTTCTTCTGCGTGGGTGCAAAGCCCAGCTCGTCTTGGGCGCGCTTGGACACATGCGTCGCCATCAGTTCCTTCAGCACCTCGCGGTCCGTGAATCTCTGCCCTTTGGTGTCGGACTCATCAGGACCGACCGGGCTCCAGTCCACATATTTTACGGTCGAGACAGAACGGTAAACCGGGCGCTTGTAGACGTAGTAGCTGAGTCCAGCCACAAGGGCCATACACACCAACAGGACCATCATGCGCGCGTGCTTGGACGCGACCGCCAGATAAAATACGACGTCGGTGAAATCGACCTTACGTTTGTTCATCTCCGCCATAAGCTTGGTCCTTAGAAGCTGAAGAAACGTTCCGGCACGACGACGATGTCCTTGCCTTGGAGGATGACGTCCGGCGCCTTGCCTTTCTGGACGTTGCGAATGTTGACCGGGATGTGTGCTTTCTCGCCGTTGCCCAAGTCGCGGACGACGTAGACGCCACTGATCTTGGCGAAGCGGGCGAAACCGCCGGCGCGGAGAATCGCGGCGTAGGCGGTGAGCGTTTCATCCTGAAAGAGTCGGAGCGTGCCGGGCGCTTCCACGTTGCCGGTCACATAAACCACCGGTGCAAACGGCGGGATGACAATGATGTCGCCGTCAAAGAGTTTGAAGTCGGAGGGGCGGACTTCCCCGGAGAGGACGGCCGCTACGTTGATTTCTTCCACGTGGCCCTGACCGCCTTCGAGCACGCGGAGGAGCTTGACGCGGGTAAGGTCACCCGAAGGCGTGATGCCACCGGAACGAATGATCGTCTGGAGCAAGGTCGGAGTAACATTGGGTGGGATGCGAAGTGGACCGGGGGTGATGAACTCGCCGGCGAGGTAAATGACGTCGAAGACTTCGGGTGGCGGTTGGCCTTCAACGATTCGCTCCCCCCCGAACTGACCTTTCTTGCGTTCAACCGTAACGGTTGCGGTTCGCAGGATGGTGCTTTCCATCACCTGCCTGATCGCATCCTCCGCCTGTGCCTCGCTCATGCCCACCACCGCTACGCGACCCACATTGGCGATGCCAACACCACGATCAGAAACTCGCAGCAGGCCGTTTAGTGAGGGGTCTTCGGCGACCGTCAACATCAGCTCGTCACCCGGGCGAAAGGTGCCGTCGTCCATCGCGGCGGGAGGACCAAAGTCCAGCAGGCCCTTGTCACCGGGGATCTTCCGGACGTTTTCATCCGGTGACGGTTGCGCCAATTCATTGGCGATAAATTTGGCGTTCTGATCAAGGCGGGCGCCTTCCTGAATGGCCGCTTGATACTGCTTGCTGATTTCAACGGATTGCGATTGAGCGGCCTTGGCCTGCTCGTATTGACCGGTGCGTTCGGCCATCGCGGCGGCGCGTTGGGACTCGGCGAGATTGCGCTGCAGCGCGTCCTGCTCGCGACTGATCTCCTGGCGTTGGCGAAGGTTGGCAGAAATCGCGCGACGACCCGCGAGCGAAGCGGGATCGGACATGCCCGTCGGAAAGGAAGTTGTCGCCGTCGGGCTGCCGGGCGCACCGCGTCGGCGCATGGCTGAACTTCCGGCACCGAATTCGCTTACCCCATCCAACTTCGATTTCGCCTCGTTGAGGCTGACAAAGGTGGGTGCGCTCGTGCTGGGTGATGCAGGCGCGCCCGCGCTTGCTGATGCGGGAGTACTTGTATTCGCTGACGTGGTAGCGCTGGTAGCCGGGGCGGAGGTGAATGACTGAGTCGTCGAGGAGTTTTTCCACGACGGTGGGGCGGAGGCCTGAGCCAAGCGTGGCGCCGAGGCTATCGCGGCCGTGCTTGCGCCGCCGAATTCCTGCAGCTGCTTGGTCAGATCGTCAATCTGCCGCTGCCGTTCCATCCGGGCTGTACCCAGTCGTCCAACCAAGGCCATGTCATTGGCATTGATAGCGTTACGAATCTGGTCGGCTGCGGTTTTCTGATCCTTCTGTAGACCGACGAGTTGGGTTTGGAGATTTGCCCGGCGGGCTTGTTGGAGGTCAGCACTCCGGGCTGCGGCATTGTCAGCCGGCGACGTCGCGGCGAGGTACAGCAGCGCTGCACCAACAATCGCCGCGCGGGATAAGCTTATCTTCGCGCTATTCACAGGCTTGGTTTTGGTTATCGGCAGTTGTCAGTTCCGGAAAGGTCCAGCCTTAAATGCCACAATTTAACGTTATAATGCAATTCGTTTTTTGGCGGGAAACCCTTGAGCATCAGTGCTTTTTGCGGGTTGCTGCAAAAGTTATTCACATTAAAACGTGCGGGTTAGCGTGTACGTGACGACGTTCTCGTCAAAGGTGGCGCCGTTGCCCGATCGATTGGATTGCCGGCGTTGAAACTGGTAGAGTACGGAGGACTCGGTCACGTCGGTGTGGGCGTACACGAGGTCAAGGCGATAGATGTGTCCGTGGAAGCGCAGAGCTCCCGGGCCTCGATTCACGTTGCGAGTGTAGGAATAGCCTGCAATGGCCGTGAGGCGATCGGAAATCCGAACCTGAAAACGACCCTCAAGCTGGTCTTCCTTCACACCTGCGACGTTATTCGCGTTGGAAATCGGCTCGAAAAGGCGGTGTTCGTAGCCGAAATCAAAGGTCCATTCGGGACTGAGGATCTGTTCGAGGCGATAACTCAGTATTTTCACGACTTGGGCTTGGGGAAAGGTGAGCGTCCGGGTGTAAGTCAACGAATGGGTCGTCAGATCACGCAGGCGATGGATGAAACCCAAGCGCCACAAGATGTTTTGTTGGTCCGAAGCATCCGAGAGCAGAAAGCCGACATTACCGGTAAAGTCGATATAATCGCTGATCGGTCCAGAAACTCCGCCCCCAATGATCTTGTCGTATCCCGGCCGATTATTCTGGTGGCGGGCCTGGAAATTGATCTGAGGCTTGAAGCGCATGTTTTCCCGCAGGTTTTCAGCGCGAAAAAACCAAATGTCCTGCGATGATGGCTGGCCAACGGCTCCTTGGGCGAACCAGAGATTGTTTCGCCGAAAACCGGCCCCGACTCGTGTTTCCGTCGGTAAAAGCGTGGAAATCTCCGCTTCAACTGAATTCTGAATGCTGATGCCTTCACGAAACCGCCGATCTTGGTCCTGAAAAGTTTGCTGCTGGATAAACTGGCGGCGGCCCTCCCGATCTACCAGCGCATCCGAGTCCCGCTGCAAGGTGTCGAAGGCGCGGGACTGGCCGAAGCCCCCGGAAACGACGTTCAGATTGTCGTATATGCTGAATGTAGTGAGTGGCCCCAAGGGCACCTCATACTCAAATTGCGTAAGAAACAAGGGCTGCAGACTCGTGGTAAAGTCCGCCAGCGGATCGGCAAATCCAATCTGGTTTTCGAAGGGCAACCAAGCGACGGTGCCGCCAGCGGCCAAGCGCATGGTTTCCGTAATCTGGAAAATCAAGGCGCCTTGGAGCCGGACGATTCCGATCGCTTCCCCATCACGATTGTCACGCGATTGCTCCACGTTGTCGCTGTAAAGAACGGAGCCGGACAGGGTGAAGAGATCAAGATACAGGCGACCGAGCTTGAGTTCTGCATCCTCCGGTTTCCCTGCGCGACCGAACAACGGCAAACTTACCTGCGGTCCCAAGGGGGCTGACATGCGCAGACTACCTCGGGTTCCTCCCACTTTCGGAATTCGGCGGTGTCCTTCCTGAAAAGTCCTGAAAAACTGTTCCGTCGCCGCCGAGGTATCGCGTACCACCGAAGTTCCCGTGGAGCCCGAACCGCCCAGTTCGTCTCCCGACACACGGGTGGCAATACTCACCTTGGCGTTGCGTTCCGGGAGGATCTGGCCGACCCGGATCCGTGGGGTCGTTTGGATGTTGGATTGTTCGAAGCCGGTGGAGACTTGAGCGCGACCCGTAGGGAGAGAGGTCGCCAGAAACGCGGTCAGACCCAGATTCGCGAGGATGCGCCTTGTCTGCCGCATGAGTGCCAGTTGATCGGTGTCAGTCCCTCGAGTTCCCGCTGGGTACCGGTGTTTTCCGGGGGGACTCATGTTCAAGCGCAACGGAAAAACAACGAGAAATCGGACCGGAGAAAATCAGTATCAGTAGCCGTAGAATTTCTTCTTCTTCTTTGGCTTCTTCCAGAAGGACAGAGCGCCGGTGGAAGCGGTGTGGCCGGCGCGGATCAGGTAAGCCAGCAGTCCCCCCAAGGGGATCGCCACTACGACCACCGTCCACAACAGTCGCTCCTTCCGGTTGAAAGGCTGCGTGTTGATACTCCAAACGCTGCAGTAGACAACGGCGATCCACAGGATGACGGCGCAGGTCTGTACCTGCCAGTGGAGTTTCGCGGAGTTGATCTCAAAGTCGTTGAGGAATTCCATCGCGAATAATTTCTAGTTGGTTTTCGCGATTTCCAATGTTGGGTTGTTGGAAATCTGCCAATAACGCTACCGCAACGGTGCGAGAGCGAAATCATCGGGAAGCCTGCCGGAGAGATTTGGGCTAAACAACAAGAAGTTTCTTCCTTTGCCCCAGCGACTTACGTCTTCTTGGCCGCCTTGGTATCGGTCTTTGCCGGTGCCTTGGATTTCTCCTCGTCTTTCTTGTCTTCTTCGGCTGTGCCCGCCCGCTTGGCCAAGATGGCTTCCGTGATCTTCTTCGCCAATTCCGGATTATCGATCATGGCTGTCCGCGCCGCATCGCGCCCCTGTCCCACGAGTTCGCCGTCGAATTGGATCCAAGCACCCCGCTTCGTGAGCACGCCGTGACTCAAGCCCGCGTCGAGAATGCAACCCTGCTTGTTGATGCCCTCGTTGAAGAAGATATCAAACTCCGCCTCGGTGAATGGCGGGGCCATTTTGTTTTTCACCACCTTGATCCGAACGTGATTGCCGAAAACGTTGCCCGAAGCGTCTTTCAGCTGCTCTCGCCGCCGGATATCCACCCGCACACTCGCGTAAAACTTCAGCGCCTTGCCACCGGGGGTCGTTTCCGGACTGCCAAACATCACCCCCACCTTTTCACGAATCTGGTTCGTAAAGAGACAAAGCGTCTTCGACTTGCCGAGGATCGCTGTCAACTTCCGCAGCGCCTGACTCATCAGCCGGGCCTGCATCCCCATTGTTGCCATCCCCATCTCGCCTTCCAACTCTGCCTTCGGTACCAAGGCGGCCACGGAATCCACCACCACCACATCGACCGCCCCGGAGCGCGCCAAGGTCTCACAGATGGTCAACGCCTCTTCCCCGCTGTCTGGCTGCGACACGAGGAGATTCTCGAGATCTACGCCCAGCTTTTTCGCGTAACCCGGATCCAAGGCATGCTCCACATCGATGAAGGCGGCCGTGCCGCCGGCCTTCTGGGCGTTCGCCACCACGTGCAGCATCAATGTCGTCTTGCCAGAAGACTCCGGTCCGTAGATCTCCACGACTCGCCCGCGGGGAAATCCGCCGACGCCCAACGCCAGGTCGATCGACAAGGCGCCGGTCGGGATCACTTCAACTTTTCGCGCGCCGACCGCGTCGCCGAGGCGCATGATCGCGCCATCCCCATAGCTTTTGGTAATCGCGCTGATTGCCGCTTCCAGTCGCTTGTCGGGATCTCCGGCAGTCTGGACAGTCGGCGTATTCTTTGATGATTTGGCAGCCATAAATCTTATTCCTTGGTGTTCCGGGGTAGATAGGCGAGCCCCTTCATTTCGTCAACCAAACCCGCAAACAACTTATCCGCAATCCCAGAACGGTTTGCGGGGGAGAATGGCAATTATTGATCGGTTATTCGATTTGCTGGCGGGCGGGGCGGTGGATACATTTCGGGGACCATGAGTTCAGAATCTGAGCCGGAAAATAGTGATGGCGAGCAGAAGTTTGTGCATCCGGCGTTGGAGTTCGGCTTGGTGGTATTGGCGGTGGTGTTGGCCGGAGGGGCGATTTGGCACTTGGTCAACAAATGGCGGGAGGTTCAAGCAGAGGAAGAGAATCCACCGGTGTTGGCCGTTGAACAAACGGATGTTCCCCGGACGAAAGGTCCTTGGGGGTTTGCTGAGCAGCCATCACGTAATATCAAGTTCAATGGCTTTCACAATTTCTGGGATCCGGCTCGCGACGTGACGATGTGGTTCGATGAGGTGCCGATGTCGATCCAGACCAAGAGTTTGGCAACGACCGAGGACAGCAATATTCGTCCGGCAGATTACGCGGGTGCGGATGCTTGTCGGAAATGTCACGAGGACAACTACGACGCTTGGCACGGGCACTCTCACCGCTTGATGAACGCGATGGCGATTCCGGAAAACGTCCGCGGTGATTTCTCTGGCCGAGCCAAGATCAATTACCTCGGCGGCACGGGGACGTTTTATCAAGGGCAGGGGAAGTATCGGATGGCGCTGCGGCGCAGCTCGACCACACGGATTTACGAGATCGAGCGCACGATCGGTTCCCGCTTTTTTCAGTACTACATTGGGAAGTTGGTGGAAGGATCCGATCCGCGCGAATCGCCGATGTGGACGGTGCAGCATGTGTTGCCGTTTGGGTATTGGATCGACGAAAAGCAGTGGGTGCCGACCGTCCATGTGTTTCGGGAGAGCAACATCGACAAGGAGAATCAGGACCCCTACACGGAGCAGGAGATTGTTGCGTACGATGGTAGTTGCACGGCGTGTCACACGACCTTGGCGGCGGGTGATTGGATCCTGAATGCGGCGGGTGGCCGTCGGCTTTCCGTCTTCTCGCCGCGACCCGTCAGCTTCCATATGTATGGTTATCTCGCTGATGCGCGGCAGGAATACGTGGGCGGTCGTCTGAGCGCTTCGATCAAGAACGATGAGATCTTCGAGTTCGGGGAAAAGATGGCCATGTTGCCCGTGATCGAAAAGGCGGTCTCGCTCGGGGTGAGTTGCGAAGCCTGCCACTTCGGCGCGAAGAAACATGTTGAGAGCAGCACCAAGACCGAGTCCAAGTATTTGCCGAAGTTCTTCCCTGCCGGTCCGCACATCTTCTCGGAGGGTACAAATCGACAGGACGTCCTTGGTCGTACTCCGCACAACCTCAACTTCGCCTGCGCCAAGTGTCACACGGGTGGCCGGCCGCAGTATGCCTCCGGGCATCATACCTGGAATTCCACCGAGTACTCTGATGCCGTGCGGGGCGCCTGCTATCATCCCGGCAAGGCGGCCGAGAAGAATATGGATTTCCTCACCTGCGTAACTTGCCATGACCCGCACGAGGCGACCGGTCGCAAGTGGAAGCGCACGCCGGCTCAGGACGACCAATCTTGCATCGCCTGCCACAAACAGTTTGAGCAGACCGACGCTCTCGCTGCACACACGCATCACGCTGTTGGAAGTACGGGTAGTCGCTGTATGAATTGTCACATGCCCAAGATCAACGAGGGCCTGCAGGACATGGTTCGAACCCATCGTATTTTCAGTCCCACGGATGCAAACATGATCGAGGCGAATCAGCCGAATGCCTGCAACCTGTGCCATCTCGACAAACCGATCGACTGGACGATCGATCATCTGCGCGAGTGGTATGGCCAGGATCACAAGTATGATGAACGCAAACTCACGGCGAACTATCCGAAACGCAGCGACGCCGTGGGACTTGGTTGGGTTCGCAGCGCGCATGGTCCGACGCGTGTCGCCGCAGCCGAGGCGCTGGCTCGCAGTGGACACGAATGGGCGCTGCCACATTTGTTGGACCTGTTGATCACGGATGAGAATCTCGTCCACCGTCAGTTCACGCAGAAGCGGCTCGAGGAGAAACTCGACTTCGATTTCGACAGCAACGGCTACACCTTCTACATGACCAAGGAGGAACGGAAGCCGGCGATCGAGAAACTCCGCGCGCAGCTGCTGCGGGCGAAGTAGGTGAACCTCTTTTCGACAATTGCGTTCACCTTCCGCGTGCCTTAATCATCCGCGCATGCAACGACTTGCCCTCTGCTTGATCTTCTTTGCGCTATCGCTGTCTCCGGCGTTCGCCAAGAAACCCAATTTCGTCATCGTCTTCTGTGATGACCTTGGCTACGGCGATCTGAGTTGCTTCGGCCACGCCACGATCAAGACGCCCAACCTGGATCTGCTGGGCGCTTATGGTCAGAAATGGACGAGTTTCTACGTGGCGGCCAGCGTTTGCACGCCGAGTCGCGCGGGACTCATGACCGGTCGCCTGCCGATTCGCAACGGAATGTGTTCTGACAAACGCGCCGTGCTCTTCCCAAACTCTGCCGGCGGTCTTCCGCCATCTGAAATCACCATCGCTCGCGCGCTGAAGAAACTCGATTATGCGACCGCGGCGGTTGGTAAATGGCACCTCGGTCATCTGCCGAAGTACCTGCCCACCAGTCACGGATTCGACAGCTACTTTGGCATCCCTTACTCCAACGACATGGACCGTGTGAAGAACGGGAAGAACCACTTCGAGAATGCCGAGACTGAAGACATCGCCGCGTACAACGTCCCCCTGCTTCGCAATAAAAAGGAACTGGAGCGTCCCTGTGATCAACGTGACATCACACGTCGCTACACCGACGAAGCCGTAGAGTTCATCAAGGCCAAGCAGTCTGGCGACAAACCCTATTTCCTCTACCTCGCGCACAGCCTGCCGCACATCCCGCTGTTTCGTCACAAAGACTTTCATGGTCAAAGCACCGCCGGAATCTACGGTGACGTGATCGAAGAAATCGACTGGTCCGTCGGCAAACTCGTGGAGCAGATCAAGCACAGCGACGACCAGACCTACCTGGTGTTCACCTCGGACAACGGACCGTGGCTCACTTTCAAAACCCACGGCGGCAGCGCGGGTCCTCTGCGGGAAGGCAAGGGCAGCACTTGGGAAGGTGGCATGCGGGAGCCGACGGTCATGTGGGCGCACCCGAAGCCCCTCGCCAAAGGCATTGTTCACGACCTGGGCAGCACCTTGGATTTGTTTCCGACTTTGGTCAGTCTCGCTGGTGGGAAGGTTCCGTCCGATCGCGTTTACGATGGCTATGATCTGACGCCCGTCCTTCACGGCACGGGGCCGAGTCCGCGCCAGAACATGTTCTTCTATCACGGCGAGCAGTTGTTCGCTGTGCGCCACGGCCAACACAAAGCGCATTGGTTTTCCAAGGAACGCTATGTCGGTCAGCGACAGGCCCGCACTCACAATCCTCCCCTGCTCTACCATCTCGGACACGACCCGAGCGAGAAGCACGACATCGCCAAGGGCAACGACGCAATCGTTGCTCGCCTCGCCAAGATCGCTGAGGCCCATAAGGCGACGGTTCAGCCGGTCGAGAATCAATTGAACAAAACCATCCCGCAGGAAAAGAAGTAGTCGATGGTCTCGCACCTGAAGGATCTCGACTATTCGGTCGTGCAGCAGTGCATGCACTGCGGACTCTGCCTGCCGACCTGTCCGACGTACGACCTCACGCAGCTCGAGCGGCACAGTCCACGCGGCCGTATTGCATTGATGCGCGCCATTGCTGACGACGAACTTGAGGCGACGCAAACGTTTGGCGACGAGATGTATTACTGCCTCGGTTGCCTGGCATGCATGACCGCATGTCCGGCGGGAGTGAACTACGCCGAACTTTTCGAACACGCCCGCGCCGAGGTGGAAGAAAAGAAGGTGCTCGCCAACCCGCTCCGCTCCGCCATCCGCAAGTTTACCATTGGCTGGTTGTTCACCGATCTGCGTCGCCTGCAATGGGCGGGACTTGCCTTGCGCCTTTATCAGAAGCTGGGATTGCAGGCGCTGATTCGTGGACTGGGCCTGACCCGTTTGTTGCCGCGCCGATTGCGCGAGATGGAATCGATGACCCCGACGGTTTGCGATGCCTTCTCCGCAGAGTTGATCCCGGAACATGTCGTCCCGGAAGAAAAGAAGTATCGCGTTGCCATGTTGGCCGGTTGTGTGCAGGACCTGATTTACAGCGACATCAACCGAGACACCGTGGAAGTGCTCGTGCGTAATGGCTGTGAAGTTCACACTCCGCCGGAACAAAACTGCTGCGGTTCCCTCCACGCCCACAACGGCGAGTGGTCCCTCGCCCAGGAAATGGCCCGGCGCAATATCGATCAATTCCCGCCGGCTGAGTACGACGCCATCATCTCCAACGCCGGCGGTTGCGGATCCCACCTGAAACATTACTCGGAATTGCTGAAGGACGATCCGCACTACCGCGACGCAGCTCACCAGTGGGATGAGAAAGTGAAAGACATTCACGAATGGCTCACGGAGATCGGCTGCGCGACTCCCGTTGGCGAACAGCCCGCCCGCGAAGTCACCTATCACGAATCCTGTCACCTCAAGCATGGCCAAAAAATCGCCCAACAACCCCGCGCGATTCTGTCCGCCATCCCCAATCTCAAGCTGATCGACCTCCCCGAGAGCGATTGGTGCTGCGGCAGTGCCGGCGTCTACAATCTCACCCAACCCGAAACTGCCGACCAACTACAGGCCCGCAAGATCGGACACATCCGTTCCACCGGCGCCGACATCGTCGCCACCGGCAATCCAGGCTGCATGCTCCAACTCTTCAACGGCGCCGATAAGGAAGGACTGGAACTCCGCGTCGTCCATCCCATCACCCTCTTGGCCGAAGCCTACCGGGCCGAGTCAGATAGCTGAGAGAAGCCGGCAAACCGCTTCAAATTGTCAGCGTTGGTAGATTCATAAGCTGGTTGATTATTCGGATCTGTAAGTCGCGGAATTGGGTTCACGAACTTGGCGCTGATCGCGGGTTCCAGGAGCTGGCTACGCGCTTTACCTGAAAACTTTTTGCTACCGCAACACTCTGCCTGACCGAACAATACCGACATGAATCGCAGTCTCTGGTTGTTCTCATTGCTGTTTGCGGTGGTGGTCGATGCCGCCGCGCAACAATCCGGCATCCTCGTGAAAGAGCATGTTTTCGATCAGGCTCCCTTTGCGCAGTGTCACGCCTCGACCATCGCCGAAGGCAAAAACGGTCTGGTCATCGTCTGGTTTGCCGGCACCCGGGAAAAGAATCCGGACGTCGGCGTCTGGGTGTCCCGCCAGGTCGACGGCAAGTGGACGGCGCCCGTCGAGATCGACAAAGGGCTCGCCAAATCTCCCGATGGAAAAGAAGAGGATTTCGCGGCGTGGAACCCCGTTTTGTTTCAACGGCCCGATGGCGATCTTTACCTCTATTACAAGCTCGGCCTCAATCCGCGTGAATGGTGGGGTGTTTACAAGACCAGCAGCGACGGCGGCAAGACCTGGTCGGGTCGAAAGGATCTACCCACGAACATCTTCGGACCCATCAAGAACAAGCCCGTGCTCCTGAAAGACGGCACGCTCTTGTCGGGCTCGAGCACAGAAGACGAGGGCTGGAGAGTACACTTTGAGTGGACCAAGGACTGGGGCAAGACTTGGAAGCGAACCAAGGCCATCAATGATGGCAAGATCGTCGGCGCGATCCAACCTGCCTTGTTGACCCTCCGGGATGGCTCTGTGATGGCCTTGGGCCGGAGCCAGCAAAATCAGATCTGGCAATCCCGGTCCACGGACAAGGGCAAGACCTGGAGTGATCTGCGTCTCTTGGACCTTCCAAATCCGAACTCGGGCATCGATGCCGTGACCACCAAGAAAGGCCTACATGTGATCGTGTACAACCATACACTGCGGGGCCGAAGCCCGCTGAACGTCGCCGTTTCTCAAGATGGAGCCATCTGGGAAGCCGCCGCCGTGCTTGAACACAAGGAAGGCGAATACTCGTATCCCGCCGTGATCCAGACCAAGGATGGCCTCATCCACATCACCTATACTTGGCTCCGCAAGCGCGTGAATCACATCGTCCTCGATCTGGAGAAGCTCCCGCGGAAGTTGATTCTGCACGGCAAGTGGCCCCGCTGAACTCCTGAGCGCGTCTCTTCCAAACCTTGATTTCCAGCTTCTTACCCGTTCGTGGATGAGCTGAAGTGAATAAATAAGCTGGTTAATTATCTTAGACTACTTGGTCAAACTCAGACTCAGTCCGACTTGGGGCAGTTTCCGAATGTTGATTGATTGATCAAGGGGTTCAGCATCTTTTCCACTTTATTCACAATCCAATCGATCGAATCGGAGGCTAATTTGTTCATTTATGAATGAATCCATCTATCGATAACGTTAAATTTTTCATTCTGATTGGATTTGGAGAAATTTGGACAAGTATTAAGAACACGTAAACCTTGTTCATTTTGGATTGAACAAAGTTATTCACTATGCTGCTATCGCCGGGCTTCATGCCCTTGGCATCTGTTTCAGACAACGATTTACCGGCGACGGTCGCGAGTGAGAGCTCCGATTCATTGATTGAGTTGGAGGCTGAATTGATTGAGCTGTTCAGTCGGATGGCTCAGCTGGTCGGTTTGCCGAAGTCCATCGGACAGATTTACGGTCTGATCTACGCTTCTCCAGAGCCGCTCAACCTCGATGAGGTGATGTCGCGTCTGGGGATCAGCAAGGGCTCAGCGAGCCAAGGACTGAAGTTTCTGCGCTCGTCGAGCGCGGTGCGGACGGTTTCCGTGCCGGGTCGTCGGAGCGATCATTACGAACCCGAGACGAGTTTGCGCTCGTTGGCGACGGGTTTTCTGAAGGAACAGATCGAACCTCACCTCGATCATGGCGTGGAACGGCTGGCCCGGCTGCGCGCGCTGGCGTCGGATCCCGAATTGCAGACGGAAGATCTGTTGCAAGAGCGCATTCAGCGGCTGGAGAACTGGCACAATCGGGCCAGTTCCATGATGCCGTGGGTCTTGCGCTTCTTGGGGCGTTGACGCGCCCGAAGAATAGTCACGCCGCATTCAGATGCGCACGTGCCTCCAACTGAAAATGGGCCTCAGGTCCGCCGGCGCGGTTTTTCCGAAAAAACTCGGAAACGACCAAGGGCGGCAGCTTGCCAGCAGGAACTTTCGCCTGCACTGCAATTGAAGAATCCAGCTTTTCTGTTGGAAAACAGACGTTTCCGAAATCGATCCAAACACCGGGCATCAGACG
>JBMYQZ010000032.1:0-5266 GCA_049601855.1 Limisphaerales bacterium
GAGTTTTTTTGTTCGGGGATCTTTGCGCAGGGCGGTGAGGGCGTTGTGCAGACGGGATTTCACAGTACCGATTGGGATTCCCATGGCGGCGGCAATCTCACCAAGTTGGAACCCATCGATGAACCGCAAGGTGAGAACTTCGCGCTGTTCTTCTGAAATACCCTCGAGCGCGGCGAAGATCTCATCGCGTTCCGAGGCCGCAGGATTCTCCGGGGCGGGCGTCTCGTGGAGTCCGTCGTCCGGCAATGGTTGCAGCCGCTCCGCCTTCCGTTTGGACGCGAGGGAAAGATTCTTCACCGCCGGATAGAAAAAGGTCCGTAACTGTGCGGTGAGTTTGAACCCGGGGAATTTCTTCGCGAAATAGACAAACGTCTCCTGCAACACGTCCAAGGCCGCATCCCGGTCTCGCGTGAAGCGAAACGACAGGTTGACCACCCATTCCCGGTGACGGAAATACAGGACATCAAAGGCCGCTGAATCCCCGCGATTCAGCGCATTGACGAGCTCCTGGTCGGAGCGTGGATCCTGTGTATCTGAGTCGGCCACCCGTGTCTTTCCCCTTTCAGTCTACGAGAAGACGGAAAGGTTCACAGGAAATGACACTTTCATTTCCGCGGCCAGAAGCGGAGCCAGAGTCGTTGCGGGGAATCGATGAGAATGTCACGCAGTAGCACATTCATCGGGACCGCAGAGGGTTCCGAAACTCGAAGACAAAGCGCCAAGGCCAAGACGAGCATCAGGGCGATGCCGGTGAAGAACACGTCGTAGTTGCTGAGACCCCAGCGTTGTTGCGCCACGCCTGATTCGCGGAGCACGTCCAGGATGACACCCCAGATGATCGGTGAAGCGCCCATCGAGACATTGGCCGACACGGAGAACAGCGCGAAGAAGTGGCTGCGGCCCATCTTGGGAATCGAGCCCATCACCAGGCGCATCATCGACATTCCCACCAAGGCTCCGGCGAAACCCATGGCGATGTGCAGCGGTATCAGCACGGACTTCGTCACGGGTAGGTGTCCCCGCGACAACGCGTACCAACAACCGATGATTGCCACCCACACTGCCATCGCCAGTGCCATGATTGGCCGGCTGCCGAAGGCATCGAGCCGACGATTCGTCAATCCCACTGCGCCCAGTCCACCGAGATAGGAAATCGCTGTCACCGCGAGAATCGCGTCTTCTGCCACTCCCGCCTCTGTTTTCAGCCAGGCCACCGTGAACGGCGCAATCCCACCAAAGGCTCCGGCCCAGACCACGGAGAATGCCAACACCTTGCGAAACGGTGGATGAAGCATCAGTTCTTTCCATGGCACCGGCGTTGCCGATTCCTTCACCGCTTCCGGTGGTGCGGTTTCCGGAATCCGCCAGAGAAAGAACAGGCTGGCCAATCCCGCCAAAGCACCGAACAGAAACAAACCGGCAAATTTCGGCGCAGACGGATTCGCCCCCAGCCAACCTGCGGCACCTAACACCACGACAAAACCACTCACCTGGACGCAGGCGTAGTCAATGGCCAGGTAGCGCCCACGCATTGACTCCGGAATCATCGATGTAATCCAGGGAAGCCAGGCGCAGCTGGACATCCCGCGCAGCATCGTGAAGAAGAACATCGTCAACAACACCAACGACAGTCGCGTCCCCTGGTCCAACACCGAAAGCAAAGGCACCACCGCCAATCCGAAATAGACCACCGTCCGAGCCGCCCAGCCGAGGAAGATGAACACTCGATACCCAAACCGCGGCACGTGCCTTGCCGCCGGGATCTGCAGGATCACCATCAACGGCATCATCCCCGCCAGGATGCCCAACACCGTCGCCGACGCCCCGAGACTCTTCGCGTACAACACCATCGGCGAACCAAACACGATCGGAAACGACAAGGCATTGCACGACGCGAAGACAAAGGCATTACGCAATCCCGGTGGAAAACCGGGATCGGTCTGGATCTCGTTGTCGCCGCTCTCCGACACGGGCGCCCAAGCTGGGGGCGCTCATGATTCCGCGCAAGGTGTATTCCCGTCTCGCGCGGTTAGTTCATCAAGCGCACGAACTCGATCAGGTCGGCAAGTTGCTGTGAACTAAACCCCGCTTCAAGTCCTTCCGGCATGAGCGACAATCTTCCGGCCAGGACTTCGGCGATCTGGGAACGGAGGATGTTGTGGCGTTTGGCCTCAGCGGTGAGGAGGGTGAGGCTGTTGCCCGATTCAGAAACGATGCGGCCGGTGAGCGAGGTGTCGTCTTTCAGATCGATATTGTACGTCGTGTAACGCGGGTCGACGGATTGATTGGGATCGAGGATGGCGGTGAGGAGTCCGGCAGGGGATTTGTCAGTGATCGAACGGAGGTCCGGACCGACGGGTTGCGCCTGGTCGGTGCGATGACAGACGTGGCAGGCCTTCTCGAAAACAAGACGACCTTTCGCGGCATCGCCTTTGAGTTTCAGGGCGGGTTGGAATTTCTTCAGCACGGCCTGTCGATCGGGGTTGCGGGAGGTTTTGAGCGTGGCGAGGGCAAGTTGGCGGAGGGGCTTGTCACGATGCTTGGTCAGACGTTGCCGTTGGGCGGCACTGAGATCGGAGACAGCGATTTGTCCGTCTTTGATTTGACCGATCAGCGCCTTGGCTGAACTTGTCCGACCAAGCAATCCATCGATGGCCGATTGACGTATCGACGGCGAAAGGGTTCGCCAACTCCTGGCGATTTCCGTGTGCGCCTGTAGCCGTAGCAAAGCGGTGATGGCTGCTTGCTGCAAGGCCGCCGGATTGACTGGGCGTATGAGCTGCTGAAGAAGTTTCACGTCGGCGTCCCGCTTGGCCGGTTGACGCCCCAGCAGCGTGAGGGAGGTCTGTCGTTCTGCCCCCGTGCCTTTGGGATCCGTTGCCACTTTGCGTGCGGCATCGAGGGGGGCGCCAAGGCGCCGGATCAATTCCTGGGTCTTCCCGCGTTCCCGAGCCACGTCATCCAGGAACGCGGCGATCAATTCGAACTGTCGTCGCGAATGATCGGCTTTCAGGAGGGCATTCATTGCCACCGCAGGTTTCTTCATCTTCCATTCCATACGTAGGAGTTCCGGAAAGAGCGAATGGTTGAGTCCCGCTCGCTCAACGGCACTCCGGACGACGACGTCGAAATGTTTGAGTGTGGAACTCAGGACGGCGGCCTTCTGGTAGGGATCGCGCAGATCTCCGTTCGCGAAATCAGCCAACAATTCGGCCGCCGCGGGCTGGTTTGAATTCCCCAATCTCAGGGCGATCTGCAACCTCTGACGCGGATCGTTTACGGAAGTGGCCTGCTCGGAGAGCGCTACCGGAACTGGTTCCCTCACCCGGGCGGCATCTCGTCTGCTGGGATCGAACTTCGGCCTCTTCCCGGTGAGATGAATCCGGAAGATTCGTCCTCGCTCTTCTCCGGCGCGGTAGTGCGGGCGGAGTTCTTCCTTGCCGTTGGGTGGCAGCCATTGCGGGTGTTCGATCATGTAACGGTACATGTCGACGACCCAGAGCGCGCCGTCGGGTCCGGTGCGGACCTGCACGGGGCGACACCAGCGATCGGTGGAGGTGAAGAAATCGAGTTCCTTCTCCGCGGGATCACGCGAGTGTTTGAAGCTGACGCCGTCCGGCGTGAGGAGGTGATGTTGCACGAGGTTGTGAAAGGGCTCGCAGGTGAAGGCGTGGGTGTTGGTGCGACCGAAGAGGAATTCGTCGCGATAGATCT
This sequence comes from Limisphaerales bacterium, assembly GCA_049601855.1. Lineage (GTDB taxonomy): Bacteria > Verrucomicrobiota > Verrucomicrobiia > Limisphaerales > JAYPXF01. The sequence continues at coordinate 3,715 of JBMYQZ010000032.1, forward strand.
CGACGGAACAGGCGGAGGTGAAGCGTCCTGATTGGGTGAAGTTGTGGAAGCGCTTCTGCGGTTGCTTGGCGGGATAGACCTTCGGGTTGCGTTCGGTGAGGAGCTTCTTCGGCGAGGGATAGGTCACGTAGGGATTGCGCTGCAGGTATTCGTCCTCAATGACGTAGTGCCAGATCGGGTAGCTGTTCTGCACGCCAAACCAGTTCCCCAAGTCATCGCGGGATCGTCCGAATTGGGAGGGGCCGGAAAGTGGAATGAGTTCACCGGTCTCGGGCTTGATCTTGAAGTCGCGGCTGCCGAGGTCGAACTTCTTGCCGGTGTGAGACTTGATCACGGTCTTCGCGCCGTAACCGGCGTGATGACTGCCACTGGCGCAGTAGATCCAGCCATCGAGTCCCCAGCGAAGGCCATTGACTCGCAGCTGCTGGTTGCCCTCGTTGAAGCCGGCATACATCACCTTCTTCGTGTCCGCCTTGCCGTCGCCGTCGGTGTCTTCGGCGTAAATGATTTCCGGGGCGGCGGTGATCAAGACTCCGTTCTTCCAAGCGAGTACGCCGGTCGGGAAGTTGAGTCCACCAAGAAACAGCTGTGACTTTTCATAGTGACCATCGCGATCCTCGTCCGACAACACGCGGATGCGACCGCCCGGCTTGCCCTGATCGTCCATGCCGTTCGGATAGTCGGCCATTTCGACGACCCAAAGACGGCCGTCCGCTCCCCAGTCGATCGCCACGGGATCGCGCACCATCGGTTCGGCGGCCACGAGTTCGACGGTATATCCGTCACGCACCCGTATCGAACGCAGGCCATCGGACGGGCTGAGGGCTTCGGACTCCAGCGGGACGATGCTGGCGACGCCGGATTTGGTCGGCGCCTTGACTCCCGCAGACTCGTAGAGGGCGCGGGCTTCCTTGGTGGTCAACGCGCGGGCGAACACGGCGGCTTGGTCCAGATGACCGTTCAGGATCGAGAAATTGTCGTTGCGTCCGCCGAAGAACACCTCGGTTTCCGAAGCGTCAATGGAGCGTTTCAGCTCGGCGTCGATTTCGAGTTTGCCGTTCAAGTAGGCTCGCACACGCGCTCCTTCGCGGATCATGACGACGTGGTTCCAGGTCCGTTCAGCAATCACGCTCTTGCCGAGGGCAACTTGCGAAAGCTTGTTCCCGTTGTAGACAAAAAGATGTCCTGGCCGGCTGTCGCGGTAACTACCGCCAATGCCGAGGTGATCACCGGGACACGTCCGATCACCGTCGGGTCCGCGGGAAAAGAAGTAGCAAGTGACGGGACGGGATCGATTGGGTTCATCGTTTCGAAACCAGACACTCACGCTGTAGTCGGACGGCAGCTTCTTCAAATTCGCTTTCGTTCTTCCCTTGAGTTCCTTGCTCGAACGCTGCAGCAAGGGCTTCAGTTCGCCGATGCGCTTGGCGTAGTCATTATTGAACCTGGGGGCGGCGGCAAGATGAGTCTGGGTCGTGATCACCTTGCGTTGTCGAATGCGCTGGTCCTCGCGCCATTCCGCGATGCCGGACAGGTGGAGGCGTCGATTGGT
>JBMYQZ010000032.1:5276-7770 GCA_049601855.1 Limisphaerales bacterium
GGTCAAAGCAGGCGAGTGCCGTTGACCAAAGACGGCGATCTCGTCCATCCGACCTTCAAATCCCTCGCCGAAAACCAGTGGTCCTTGACCGAGACTTTGACGGGTCGTGAGCTCGGTCTTGCCATCCAGGGAAACGGACACCTGATCGCCCGTCCGCTCCACTGACAAGTGATACCACGTCTTCGTTTTCAACTTGGTTGTTCCCTGGGCTCCGTTGAAGGCAATCATGGCGTCTTTCAACGACAAAGCATTGTTACCCCGGCCGACGAGCGTCCCGTTGAGAACGCCCGGCCAGAACCAGAACTCAATCCGGTTATTCGCTGGGAGTCCATTGAGCGTCGCCACCAATCGCCCGCCGGCGAATTGAACCGAGCGATTGATGGTTCCGTGTTCGCAGAAACCCGGCCCGGGCGGACCCTTCAAATGTAGCGCGAAGCCGCGATCCAAGGTCGCGGTGTGACCGTTGCCGGAAGAGTCCGCCAACTGCCGCCCCGCCAATTCTCCCATGCGCCAATACGCGATTGGCTTTGCGGCCAGGATCGCCTGGGCATAGACGCCGTGGGATTCCGCGAACCGTCGACGCGGTTTTGTCGCTACTTGCTCCAGCAACGTGAGCAGGGTTTCAACGATCTGTGGTTCGGCATTGGTCGCGAGCGCCGCACTGCGCGCTTCCCACGTCGTGTAGCCGCCGAGGTCGTGCTGCTCCGGCGGTGGAATGTAGCCTTCGCCGCCATTGGCCAACTCGATGTTCATCGTCGGCTGCAAGGGGCTGAGCGCCTTCAACTTCAGGCCGGTGATCGAGTAGACCTCATTCGGAATCGCCGTGATTCCGAACTCGCCGATACGGGCTGCCTGCAGGATGAGTTCACGCACGGGATCGTTGGCGATGAAGACCTGTTCGCGGGCGTAGATCTGTTGCTGTGTGACCGGGTTGCGGTCCTGCAATCCCTCCGTGAGTTTGCGCGCCCAAGCGAGTCGTTCTTCATCCGCGACCCGACGCTTGAGTTTCACCTTCGCCTCAGCCATCGCGAGCGAAACCCAGTCGCGATACTCGATCTCATCCCAAGCCGACTTCGCCGTGCCGGCGAGTCGAGTGGAGTAGGCACGCATATCGCGATTGGGACGCGGTTGGCCGTAGTCCATCCACTGCAGGTCGCCGCTGGTGCCCTGCGACATCGCCGCGACGAAGCCTTCCTCCGCTCCGACTTGTTTCGCGAAGATTTCGGAGAACGCTCCGCAGAAATCCGCCGACATGGCACCGGAGCCGTAGTAGTGCATCGAGAGATTTGCGAACATCGCCAGCGGTTGGCCGCTCTTGGTCTGCACAGCGAGCAGAGACAAACCGGTATCGACCGGGCCGGATGGGCCGATGTACGAGGGGTCCTGATGCCCGGGATGCATCATCGCGCGCACCGTCTTCCCGCCAAAGGGATCAGTGCGCATCTTGTCCGCCCGCAGAATCCAGCGGCGGCAGTTGGTGAAGTCTGACGCATCGACCACCGACCATCCGATTCTGGCCGGTTGAAGTCGTTCGTCGGCCTGCCGGATTCCCTCGGCGATCATGCCGGGTAGTTCCTTGATGTAGTTCGGATCGGCACTGCTCCCGAGTGCGCCCATTGCCGACGGCGCCGAGTGCGTGTGGGTGGAGGAGATCAACATTCGATCCACGCGGATGCCCGTGGACTTGGCCGCGAGTTGCTTCGCCTGATCGCACAAGTCACGCGGCACCATGCAACTATCCACCACCACCAACGCGATCCGTTCCTTGCCGTCGTCCAAGACCAGACAGCGCGCATGCAGCCGGTCGTAGACCGTGTTTGAAGTCTTCTCGCGGAAGCCGCCATTGACGATCACGGGAAGTTCGGTGGGAGTGACGTCGGCGGCAAAGGCACCGGCACGGAAGACCTTGGAGGCGGCGCGTGAATCCATCACACACCACGTCAGGACACACGCCAGCAAACATCGAACGGGAGACATGCCTTCGATCTTGTTTCAGTCGGAACGGCTCCGCAACTAGAACTCGTTGGCCGCCTTCAACCGGCGGAACCAGGTGTCGAAGCCGCGGGGTTCCGGGTCGAAGGGGTCGAGGAGGTTGAGGGAGTTGACCCCTTCGGCGTCGATGACTTCCCAATCGACGAAATAGCGGGCGCGCTGGTTGATCAGGGAGCGCATGATCTGGGAGCGGGCGGCGGCGCGGGTGTTGCTCGGGGGATCGTTGAGCGCCTTGGCCAATTGTTCTTCGGTGACGTCAAATTGAGTCGGAGTCTTGGCTAGCGGCAGGCCGATGTTGCGATCGGGGGAAACGGAATGGAATTCAAGGTCTTGTGCCTGCAGCCAGGGGTGATCCCACTTGATACCCTCGGCATCGACGAATTGTCGGAAGAGCCAACGCTTGGTGATCCAGTCGACGACGCCGGTGGTCAGGCCGGTCAGAACGACGAACTTGCCCATCATGTGACCGCCAATGATGATCACGAAGATCATCGCCGAGGTG
>JBMYQZ010000032.1:7780-17472 GCA_049601855.1 Limisphaerales bacterium
GCCAACGAGGGACTCGGAGTCGGTCTCCAGCGCCGTCATGGCGCGTTCCCAGAGATCGAGGACGGCGTTCGTCTCGTCGTCGCGAAAGCGGAATTCCTGTTCGGCCAGGCTCTGGTACTCGCGGAGCGTTTCGAGAACGGAGACGCAAGTGCCATCGGCCAAGGGTGTCATCCAAGGTCCGTCGACGTTGTGGGAAAGCGTGCGGAAGGTGAGCACGGCATCGGCGAGGGTTCGTTGCGGGAGCTTGTCAATTTCGAGGAGGTCGAGCACCAGCGCGGTGGTGCCGATCTTCAGGGCGAGCGTGGCGGGCAGGACGCTGGTGTCGCCGTGCAGGAGATGAAGTCGGCGGTAATTGCGCGGATCGGCGAGCGGTTCATCGCGGGTGTTGATGATGGCGCGATTGAACTGCACCCACTCGAAGAGATCGTTGTTGATGTAGTCGGCGCGTTGGCTGATCTGGAAGTCGGAATCGTTCCAGCCGGCGATGGATTCCATGCGCGCCTCGGCCGTATTCGAAGCACGCACGCGACCGGCGCCGCAATAGACCATTCGCAATGTCAGAAAGGTAAGTAGCGATTGAACGTTGTCTTCGCTCAGCGGTGCGCTGCGGCGGACGAGATAATTCTCATGACAACCGAAAGTGGCACCGGAGTAGTAATCGATGTTGTTGCGGATGAAGGTGACCTGGGGTTCGAGCCCTTCGGCCTTCAAGGCGTTGCCGACCAGCACATCTCCGGCACGGTCGTAGAGGATGAGATCGTGCAGGCTGAGGCACTCGGGTGTGCAGTACTCGAGATGCCCCATGTCGACGTAGCAACGACCGCCATTGAAGAGGAAGCCGCCATTGCCGGCCGGTTCATCCCAATCGCGTTGATGCAGATCGGCGAGACCGTAGTGTCCCTTGTCGAAGACCCAGTTGCGAATGCGTCCGACGGCGGCCTGCGGCCCGGCCGGGTCATCACTCAGACACCCGTATTCCGTTTCGAGGCCGACGATGCGATTCACGGGAGGGATGGAACGTTGGTTTGCAAAAAGTTGAAAGCGGAAACGAAGTGATCGTTGCCGCTTTCAACCCACCGCGTTTGCCGGCTCTTGGCCTAGTTGTTGGCTTCGCAATAACGAATTCTCTCCTGCACAAACCTGGCCACCTGTGGGTCCATGTTCATGCTGGCGCGCGCGAAGCGATGCTCGAGATCGAATTCGGGTTTACGACGTGTTTGCATGAGCATCGGGGTGCGGGGATGTCCCGGCTGATCGCCGGTGTCGACACGGCTGTATTGGCAGCCATTCTCGGTCGACCAACTGAGGGAGTAGACATCGTCCTCGCGATCGTAGGCGTAGCGGAAGCCGACGATGGTGCCGCTTTCACCAAGCCAGACGATGAGATCTTGTCGGTTGGTGGTGAACCAGCGGCGACGGGGTTCGTCGGGGCGTTGGGAACAGTTCTTTAACTCGTAGAAGGTAGTCATCGTGTGGTTCATGATTCACTTCTCGATAAGAGCCACTGGCGTGCCAGTTTTCGGGAATGACAAGGAATTCGAGAGTGCGCGAGTGCTGCGCACCCAAGCCGTAACGATGCAGCAAGCGCCAAGACGGGCCTCAGTGAGGTCGTAAAGCACACGATCGCGATGGCCCGGCTCGGCAAAAATCCTATTCTATTCTCGTCGTGTAGACCCATGATCTTGGCGCAGCGATGAATGTCGGGATTTCCGCAACCAAGATTCGGGGTGGCATGAGCGGCGTCGGCCGTTACGTCGTCGGTCTGGCCAAGGCAATGATGGTCGAGCGGCCGGATATCAAGTTGCACATCTTCACCCTGCCCGGCGATGAACAGCTGTTCGAATTCCCCTGGGACCAACCGCAGATCATCACGGTGGAGGAGAAGTATCGTTCACCGATTCGCAATGTGCTGTGGCACCAACGCGTACTGCCCCGCGAGGCTGAACGCCTGGAACTCGACCTGATTCACACGCCCAGCTATCGGCGCATGAGCTGGTCACCCACCATTCCCTCAGTGGGAACGATTCACGATCTGATTTCGTTTCATGAACCGCGCAAATCGAATCTCGCGCAGAAACTCTTCAGCCATCTCTCCGCTGCCCCCTTGGCTCGGCGACAACACAAGATCATTGCCAGCAGCAACAAGACGGCCGCGGACATCGAACGCTTCCTGGAAGTCCCGAGCGAATCCATTGCCGTGATCCCGAAGGGGATCGATCACGGCATCTACAACCCGGGCGATCCTGCGACCTCCCGCGCGCTCCTGGCCAAGACGCATGGCCTCCCGAAGCCCTTCTTTCTTTACGTCTCGCGGCTCGATCATCCCGCTCGCAATCACGTCCGGCTCCTGGAGGCGTTCGAACTTTTCAAGCGCCAGACGCCTTCCTCCCGCTGGCAACTGCTGCTGGGAGGTGCCGATGGTCGGAATGCCGAAGTCATTCATCAACGCGCTGCCGGGTCGCAATTCAAAGACGATATTCACTTCTTCGGATTCGTCGCCGACGATGATCTGCCGGATTTGTACCGGGCCGCCCGGGCGTTTGTTTTTCCGTCGTTGTTCGAGGGCTTTGGTCAACCGCCCTTGGAGGCGATGGCCTGTGGCTGTCCGGTGATCAGTTCACGGGCCGGTTCGCTCGACCACGTTCTCGGCGTCGCCGCGACCACGATCGATCCGCTGGATGTTCAAGATATCGCGGAGAAACTCGCCATCCTTGCCACCGACGACGGCATCCGGGAAATGATGATCGAGAAAGGCGTCGCCAACGCGGGGCGATTCAATTGGCGTGAGTGCGCCCGCGAAGTAGCCAAGGTTTATGACGAGGTGTCACTCGTGTAGCAGAAACGCCCTGGCCTTTGGGGCGTTCTCATCCTGCCAGCCATAGAAGAGCAACATGCCCTCGACCTCCGATCCATTCGGCCGGACGACCGCTTGCACGTTGTTGAATCGCCAATCGCGATACTTTTTGCCAGCCGGTGAAATGAGTCGGTGCTTGCGCCAGGTTCGGCCCCGGTCTTGGGAGGTCCATTCTTCAATGCGACCGCCTCCGTGGCGGTCCATGTAACCGCCCTCGAGGTATTCTTCTCCCACGACCACGAAGGCTTTGATTTCTCCGTTCGTGGCGTGGCGCAGATGGCAGCTGTTCCATTGGTGGCTCGCAGCGCAAATCCGGGTCTGCTGCCAACCATCTTTCTCTCGCCGCACGTAGTAGTGGTGCTGCTTCCGGAGACGCTTCTCACTCGAAAGGACATGGAGGAAGGTCGGTTGGCCCGCGGCATCTAAGGCGACGGCGGGTGGCACTCCGGCACCCCGCCAATCCGTGTCCCAGATCAGGCAGTTTGCCTGGGAGTAATCGAGATCAATCGGGGTGCGCAAACGTTTGCCGTCGGCGTTGTAGACCACGTGAGATTGCAGGTCGATCTTCAGGTAGGAGAGGTTGTACTTCCATTCGTTGCTGGCTTCCTTGTTGTAGCGTGGATTGAAGAAGCGCTTCGGATCGGGCGCATGTTTGTTGTCGTCGTAGTCGGTGTAGACGACGTGTAGGTGGCGACCGTCCTTGCTGGGAAGTTTGGTCTGATAAGACGACCAATCCAACCGGCCCTTGCTGTCCAAATCGGTGACGTCCTGTTTGGGTCCGGTCCAAGTGCGACCATTGTCCGCGGAGATGCGATAGTTCCATGAACTGGTGTGACCACCCGTGCGGTAATAGATCAGTTCGCGGTTGTCGTGAATGCGATAGACCGTCGGATAAGAAAGCTTGGGCGCGATCTGCGGGGCCTCGCGCCATTCGGGTTCGATTGCAGCTGAGGCGGGCTTCGCCGAGATGAGATGAGTGCCCGGTGTCCTGTGACAACCATGCAGCACATGCAGATGATCGTCTTCATCGGCCCAGATGATCGGACTGAAGTGATGATCGCTGTGTCGCGATCCCAGCTCGGTCGATTCGGAAAAGGTCCGCGTCTTCGGATTGTAGATGATCAAGGTCGGACGCGCGCTTCCCTTCCGATTCTTGGTGGGCTTCGCGTCGCCGTTGTAGACGAGATAGATCCGGTCGTTCAGGTAGACGGACTGGGGACGCTGCCGGGCGTCATAGAGCATCTTGAACTTGCCGTCTTCACCGAAAGGCAGCACGCCCGCAGTGGCGGAAGAGATGATGAAGAGCAGGGGGGCGAGTCGCTGGAGAATCATGGTCTATTACTTGGGAAGCTTTCCGAGCCAATCAGGGATACCGTTCTTTTGCAACGCCTCGACCCGGCGTCCGTGGGTGTCGAGTCCGCCGTCCTTCATGGACCGGGGAAGGGCATTCTTTTTCGGCAGATACTTGATGTAACGCTCCTTCAGTTTTGCAAATTTCGGATCCGCAGCGAGGTTTCGATGTTCACCAGGATCGCTCTTGTGGTTGTAGAATTCCTCGCTGCCGTCGCGGTAACGGATGTAACGCCAACGCGGACCGCGGACGGCGTGGTTGTCGTAGTGCCAGGTGGTGACCACCGGACGACCGCGACTGGCCTTCGGATCGCTGAGTTGGGGGACGAGGCTGACTCCTTCCAATCCCTCCATTGCGGGCAAGTCGCACAGTTCGATCAGCGAGGGGTAAACATCCAGCAGACTGACGGCGCGATCGCAGTCCGCTCCCGCCGTGATCATGCCCGGCACGTGAATCGACAACGGCACGCGGGTGGATTCCTCCCAGAGCGCCTGTTTGCGCCAATGCCTTTTCTCGCCCAGGTGTTGGCCGTGATCCGACCAAAAGATGATGATCGTATTGTCGGCGTGGGGGCTTTTCTCGAGCGCATCCAAGACCTTCCCGACCTGCGCGTCGACGAAGGAAACACAGGCGAGATAGGCGCGGGTCATTTCGCGCCAATAGTTCGGCCCGACATCCAATACGTTCCAATGGTCGCCGCCCTTGATCGTCCCATGCGCCATCGCTTTTCCGTGCAGCGGAATGTCGTCCATTTCATCCTTTGGTACGTCTGGGACAATCACGTCCCTGATGGAATACAGATCGAAGAATTCTTTCGGCGCGGTGTAAGGCACGTGGGGGCGAACGAATCCCACCGCGAGGAAGAACGGTTGCCCATGTTTCTGTTTCAGGCGTTCGACCGCCCACGCTGCGATCTGTTCGTCGGGCATGCCCTCGGGCGGCATGTCGTCTTTCTCCAACGCGCCCCAACAAAGTGACTGGCCGTCGACGCCTTGCTGATATTTCTGGTAGATGGCGCCACCGTCGGGTGGGAAGGGATGGAAGTGTCCGCCACGCTTGCCCTGGTAACCATGACCGCGCGCGATGAGTTCCGTCGGCCACTTGTATCTCGGCCGGGCCTCGGTCCAGTAGTCATAGTCCGAGACGTCACTGGTACCTTTGTGAAAGATCTTTCCCGCCGCCAAGGTCTTGTAGCCGTTGCGCTTGAAGTGTGTCGGGAGCGGGATGACGCCGTTCAAAGCGCGCTCGTAGTCCGCCAGCTTCTTTGACGAGTTCGAATACCAACCGGTCGTCGATGGACGCAACCCGCTCATCAACGCGTGCCGTGATGCGGAACAAACCGGGGCGGCGCAATGCGCGTTGCTGAACATCAGGCTCTTCTTGATCAGCCGATCGAGATTGGGCGTCTTCACCTGCGGATGTCCGCCCAGTGCACCGATCCAATCGTTCAGGTCGTCGATGGCGAGAAAGAGTACATTTGGCTTGGCCTTGGCTGCCCCTTGGATTGGCTTGGCGTTCTCATAAACCTCTTTCTTGCTCCCGGTCTTCCGCGTCTCCGCGTTCACCTCGTCGAGATAGGCGACCATCATCGCGTGCATCTCTTTGACCCGTCCCGGTTCTTTGGCCGAAAGATCCGCGTCCTCGCCACGGCTCTGCGACAGATCGAACAGTTCGAGCTGATTCTTGGACCAGGTCTTCACGAGCTTGTAGTCGTCGAGGATCAACGCCGTTTCTGCCGAACGCGCCACGGCTTGATGGAAAAACAGGAATGGTTTGTTGCGAGTGACTTTCCCTCGTCCGGTGTTGAACAAGACCGGCGTCATGCTTCCGCCGTCCAAAGCCTTGGGCAGTGCACGCTGATAGCCGGCCAATTTCGCGATCGTTGGGAAGATATCCAATCCGGTCACTGACACCTTGCTCATCGTGCCCCTTTCCACGCCTGGTCCTCGCACGATGAAGGGAACGTGGATACCGCCTTCATAGACCGAGCCTTTGCCGTCGCGCAGCGGGGCGTTGCGATGAACGGTTCTATCCTTCTGTCCGGGCACGGTGTTGCGACCTCCGTTGTCCGAGAGGAAGAATACATAGGTGGAATCCTCCAATCCCAAGGAACGAATCCTGTCCAAGACCATGCCGATACCCGTGTCGACATCACTCGTCATGGCTGCGAATTCCGGCATCGTGTGCTTCCTGCCCGGTGACTCGGCGCGTGCTTTCTCCAGTGATTGCTGGCGATAGAAGATGTCGAGATGCACTGCGTAGTGCGAGATCTGCACAAAAAACGGATGCCCCGCCTGCGCCTGTTGTACCATGAAATCGCAAGTGCGTTCCGTGATGCCGAAAATGTGCTTCGGATCTTCCTTCGCCGCCGGCCCACCGGCGCCTTTGCCACCGCCGGTTCCGTTGTCCGTGTAGCCGTCGCTCACGTCGTATCCCATTGCTGCGGGCGTCACGTCGTCGAAGCGCATGTCCCACTTTCCAAAGTGCGCCGTCCGATAAGCCGCATCCGCTTGCTTCAACATCCGCGGAAGGCTGAGTTGCTGCCGATATCGGGTCGTCCAGGTCCGCTGATCCTTTTGATAAATGTGGCGGGCCGGTGTCTGACCGATCAACAGACTACGCCGGGTCGGGCAACAATAGGGCGCCGGCGAGTATCCGCGGGTGAACTTCATCCCTTCTTTCGCCAGACGCTCGATGCTGGGTGTCAGGTAATAGTCGCTCTTCGTGCGCGGATCTTGCGAATCGATCTGCAGCGACGTCCCCACCCAGCTTTGGTCGTCGGTGAGGATGACAACGAAGTTCGGCTTCGACCCGCCCACCGCGAGCGGCGCGGCGCTCGCCGAGGCCGCCAGCCAGAACATCAGAAGCACGTGAAAGCGCATGCCCGACGATTCTCTCCAGACATCCGAGATACAAGCCTGATATGGACGATCGCTCGGCCTTGGCATTAACTCCCACCACCTATGAGCCGGATCCTGTCCATTTTTCTTTGTGTTGTTGAGGTCGTTTTGATCGCCGCCGGCGAAAGACCCAATGTCGTCCTGATCATGTCAGACGACCAGGGTTGGGGTGAGACCGGCTACAACGGCCATCCGCATCTGAAGACACCGGTGCTCGATCAGATGGCCGCCACCGGATTGCGATTGGATCGCTTCTACGCCGCATCACCGGTTTGCACGCCGACCCGAGCCAGCGTGATGACGGGGCGACACGCGAATCGTTCCGGGGCGTTCTCGTGGAATTGGTCGATCCGTCCGGAGGAAGTAACGCTCGCGCAGATCCTCCAGGACGCCGGCTATCGCACGGGGCACTTCGGCAAGTGGCACATCGGCGCGGTGAAGAAAGGATCGCCGCTGTCGCCAAGCGCGATGGGATTCGACGAGTATCTGTCGCACGACAATTTCTTCGAACTTAGTCCCGCGTTGAGCCGTAACGGCGAGAAACCCGAGACGATCCAAGGCGAAAGCTCCGAGGTGGTCGTGAAGGAGGCCCTGTCATTTGTAAGCCAGGCGAGGGCGGAGCAGAAGCCGTTCTTCGTCGTGATCTGGTTTGGCTCCCCGCACGACCCCTACTCAGGTTTGAACCTGGATCGAAAACGGTATGAGTCCATAGGTCCGCCGCTGGCGGATCGCTTTGCGGAGATCACGGCTTTGGACCGCGCGGTGGGAATGTTCCGCGAGGGGTTGGATCGCCTGAATGTTCGAGACAACACGCTGCTATGGTTCAATTCCGACAACGGAATCACGACGGAAGGCGTTCCCGAAGAACAGCGAGAGGACCTGTTCAACGGCAACCTACGTGGCAAGAAAGGCCTGCTGTTCGAAGGCGGTGTTCGCGTTCCTTGTATCATCGAATGGCCCAACGTGATTACGAGACCACATCGGAGCGACTTGGCTGCGGTTACTTCGGATATCCTTCCGACCCTTCTTGATGTCCTCGGGCTCAAGCATCCGAAACCGGATCGGCCACTGGATGGCGTCAGCCTCAAGCGGCTAATGGTAAACGGCAAGATGAACCAACGCCCACGCCCGATCGGCTTCTGGCGCTATCACAACAAGCCCGAGCGCGACGGCGAACCGTGGATTGCTGATCGCCGCCTGACCGAGATGATTACCACCACCGCCCGTCAACGCGCCAAGCGCGCCCGGGGCGAATACGAGCAGCCCGACATCTTCTGGAATTACAAGCATCCCACGGTACGGAAGAAGATCACCGATCGTGCCGCTTGGATGGACAATCGCTACAAGCTGCTCGTCGAAAAAGGCGGCAAGCAGTTGCTCCTCTTCGATCTGCTCAACGACCGTGAGGAAACCACCGACATCGCTGCCAGACATCCGCAGATCGTCAAGCGAATGAAACGCGAGCTGGCAGCATGGCAGCAATCCGTTGAACGAAGCCTTACCGGGGCCGACTACTGAGAGCGATCAACCAAAGGCCTGCTTCACTGAAGCCTTCATCTTGGCCAACCCGGTCGTGGCGATCTCCAAGGGCGGTCGCTTCCAGTATTCCGGATTGAACAGCTCCAGGGAGAGCACGGGCGTGGCACCCACTTCGACAAAGCCCTTCAGGATGTCGCTGATCGGCGCGATGCCATCCCCGGGATAGACGCGATGCGAATCACGAATCGTCTCCCGCGGCGGATCAGCCGGGTAGTCGTTGAAATGGAAACACTGAAGGGCCTGCGGGCTTAGGAGTTTCAGGCCGGCGAAGTCACAGCCGCCTTTGTAGGTGTGGTAAATATCGCCAAGGAAACAGGCTTTCGGATGGCCCGCCTTGATGGCGACGTAGATGGCTTTTTCCACGGTGCCGATCCAAGGGTGCGCCCCCCACATCTCGACCTGCGGAACGACACCTGTTTCAACGCCAACTTCCAAGACGGCACGATAACGGTCGGCGGCATCATCGAGTGAAACTTGCGAGGTTCGTCGGCCAGCCGGCGGAGCAGCGATGCGGGTGCCACCGAGCTCGGCGATGTAGCCCATGTCGCGCTTCATGTCTTCGAGACCCTGGGCGCGTTTGTCGTCTTCGTTGACGATCCAGTTTGCAAATCCGATGGCGCTCTCGACGGTGAGGCCGTGGTCCTTGATCCGCTTGTTCAGATCCTTGAGAGAGTTGCCACGATCGAGATAATTCTGGATGTCGCGCAGCCATGGTTCGATGGCCTGGTATCCGGCCTTGCCGGCGACATCGACCTGCTCCTCAATCGTGATCTTCTTCTTCACCCCACGGGCGGAAATGGTGGAGGTGTTCAGGCAGTACTTGAACTGCGGCTTCGGCTCATGGTGTTTGGCCTCGGCAGTGAGCGTGCCCGCTCCGAGCACGGCGGCACCGACCGCTCCGGTCTTGAAGAGGTCGCGACGATTGAGGGAATTGGAATTCATAAACGTGGCGCTAAGGAAACGGCACGCCCGACAAATTCCAAGCCCAAATCGGCTGCGAAACGGCCGGTTCGAACCCCGAATTAGCTTGAGGATGAAATGTCCCGTA
>JBMYQZ010000033.1:0-17152 GCA_049601855.1 Limisphaerales bacterium
CAATTGTAAATGATTGGTAAAGCTGGTCTCGTTCGGATAATTCGATGCGAAGCTCTCGCGTTCCTATGACTCTGATCCGAATTGCTATCGCCGTTCTTTCTGCCTCGTGGGCCGCCGCGGCGCAGGATCACGAGGGTCATGGCGAATGGATCCCCTCCTCGGAACGCGAGTTGTTCTATCGCAGTCCCTTTCACCGCGCCCAACTTCGCGAAGGATTGGCCGAGGTATCGTTCCCGATCACGACGCAGTCGGAACCAGCCCAAGCCTTCTTCAACCAAGGCATGAGCATGCTCTACGCCGGTTGGCCGCAGGAAGCCGAACGCTCGTTTCACACCGCTCACCTGAATGATAAAGATGCCTTGATGCCACGTTGGGGATTGGCGCTATCCCATTTGATGCGCGACACCCAATTGGCCGTCCCGTGGTTGTCCGGCCTGGAAGACCTGAATCACCATGGGCTGGGCCCAGTCGAGATCACGCTGCTCCAGGCGCTTCCTCGTCACGATACCGTCATCGAAACCAACTCCGCCTGGCGGGTGTCGTTCGTGCGTCAAATGCGCGCTGCGGTCCAACGTCACCCGGAGTCCTTGGAGCTCAAGGCCATCCTCGCGTGTCTCCTTTCGGATACCTGGCATCCGTGGATCAAGGAGGTCGGCGAATCGCGCGATGGCGTGCTCGCTCTCGTAAAGGATGTGCTGCAATCCGACCCCAAACATCCCGCCGGACGCCTCGGCCTGCGTTTGTGGTCGCATGAATTACGGCACGATCCCTACCATACGAAGAAGCAATACTTCGATTTGCAGCATGTCGAATTTTCCTCGGCTTACCCCGCGCATTGGAATCTTGTCAGCCGCTACCTGGCCGAACGCGAGAAGTTCGCTCCCGCGCTGCAATACAGTGAGATGGCCACGCGAGTTCATCATCATTGGGCGGCCCTTCATCGCCGGATGCCTGATCTCCTCCCCGAATATGCCCGCCACCGCACCATCCAGGGCGAACAATTCCAGACGGTTGGCAGACCCGAAGCCGCGATCGCCGTTGCCCGGGATCTGCTGTGTCTCCCGCGTCATCCCCGCTGGAATGCCGCCACGAATTCCTTCGGCAGCCATTACGCCGGACGCAAGTTGTTGCTGGAATCGTATCGCTTCTTTGGTCTCTGGGATGAACTCGCACAAGCCCTGCGCAATGGGAGCATCCCGGAACTGCTCGCACCGATGAATCGCGCCGAGCACGCTTACGCCGAGGCCATCTCCGCTTATTTCCGTCACGATCAAGAGATTTTCGATCACTCCGCCCGCCGCCTGCTCGACATCACCAGGTCCGTTCGGGCGGAGTTCAAGAATCGCGAACGACCGGATGTGGATTCGCATCACGACAGCATGCGTCAATGGCTCCGCGAAGGAGGCGAGAACTATCTCGCGGTGACCGAATGGAATCGCAGCCTCGTCGCCCTGCAACGTCACGCCGCCGGCGATGACACCGAGACCGTCGATTTCATCGCGGGCAGCCGGCGGATTCCTCCGCTACTGCGAGCGCGTTTACTCTGGCACACGGGGCATCACCAGGAGGCACGGCAGGCCCTGCTGAACACCGCCCGCCTACCGCTGGCAGTGCGTGTCCAGGCGAGCCAGAAGCAGAGCGGTGCATTCCCAATCCCGCCACCGGCGATCGATTCCAATGCCAACCTGAAATTGAGCTTTTGGGAGCCACCTCGTTTGCCTGAGCTGTCGATTCAGTTGATGAACGGCAAACGCCTCAACCATCAATCCATGCGCGGCCGACACAGCGTCTTGATCTTCGTCTACAGCAGCACCTGCGCGCATTGCGTCGATCAACTCACGGAACTCCGGCGCGTTCGGGCCCGGTTCAAGGCGGCTGGCCTCGGCGTCTACGTCGTCGCCGGCCAATCACCCGAGAGCCTCGCCGCCTGGTTGCAGAATCAGGAGGACTTCCCCGCCACCTTCGCCGCTGATCCGGATGAAAAACGATTCCGCAAGATCGGCGCCTACGACGACTTCAACGACATGCCGCTGCACGCCACGATCTATGTTGACCCCAAGGGACGCATGTTGTGGAAAGACATCGGCTACGAACCGTTCATGGAGCTCGAGTTTCTGGTGGCGGAAATCCAATGGTTGCGGAAGATCTACGCGAAGTAGTTCTCCGAGATTGCCTCCGCGACGAGGGTTGTTCAGCATGGCCCATCGCTCGTGAAACGATTCGCAGTCATTCTCGCTCTGGTTCCCGTTTTGGTCGGCGCCGCCGGCGAACCGGTCGCGCATTGGTCGTTTGACGGTGAAGCCGACCACCCGGCCACCAAACTCCTGCGCATCACGCCGCGACCCGGGGTGATCGGAATGGCGGCCGGTTTTGGATCGGATGGCAAAGGTCGTATCGAGGTCAATCTCGATCCCTTGCAGGAACTCGGTATCGAGGCGGTGCTCAACGCTTCTTTCACTCTCGAGCTATGGATCCTCGACACTGCCGCCGCACCAGACAATCGACGAAACTACAGTCTCTTTTACAAGGCCGACCGCCATGCCTTCACCCGCAACTCGACCTGGCTTTATCGCGCCCGGGGCGACGGCAATTACCACTTCCGCATCCGCAATTCTCAGGACGACGGATTGATGCTGACCATTCCAAATCCCGCCGGTGCCCGCTCAGCCGGCGACGGTGCGTGGCATCACCTGGCCGTGACCGTCGAACACAGCGACTCTGGCAGAACCGGCATCGCCTACCTCGATGGCAAGGAAGTCGCCCGCACAACGGCGAAGGAATCAGGCCGCCTGTTCAGCAACGATGGCAAGGTGCTGTTCGGCAGCAATCATCACGGCGATTCGTCGTGGCACGGTGCCTTGGATGAAGCAGCCATTTATGACGAGGCACTCCCGGCCTCAACGATCGCACGACATCACGCCGCCGGCCGGAGAGCGTTGGCGCCTCCACCTCCGCCCGAACCCAAGATCAGCCGAGAGGAACATTTCGAACTGCACGTCCGTCCGCTGCTCTCAGACAGATGCGCCAACTGCCACTCCGGCAAACCCGATGCCAAGAACGGCCTTTACGTCATGTCGCGCAAGGCATTGATCCGCGGCGGTGAATACGGCCCCACCATCATCCCCGGCGAAATCGAGGAAAGTCTGCTGATCCTGGCAGTCAAACGCATCCACAAGGAACTGCGCATGCCGCCCGATGAGGACGATCGATTGTCCCCGCGCGAAATTGCCCACTTGCAACGCTGGATCCAAGACGGCGCCTATTGGCCGGAGGAAAAGGACGGTCCGATGCTGGCCCAGGCGAAAACCAACAAGTCCATCAAGAGCGACCACTGGGCTTTTCAAGCACGCCGGCAACCGACCGTGCCAAAGGTCACCTCACCCGCGTGGTCACAAACTGAAATCGATCGATTCCTTTCCCAGGCACACGAGCAAGCCAATGTGAAACCGGTCGGCCTCGCGAATCGCAGAACGCTGATTCGCCGGGCCACGTTCGACCTGATCGGATTGCCCCCAACGATGAAAGAGGTCGATGCCTTCCTCGCTGACCCAGCCGACGATGCCCTTGCCTTCGCCAATCTCGTCGATCGCCTGCTCGCCTCCCGCCATTATGGCGAACGCTGGGGACGCCATTGGCTCGATGTCGCGCGTTACGCGGATACGCAAGGCGACGTCGGCGACTATCCTATCCCTTCCGCTTACAAGTATCGCAATTGGGTTATCAAGGCGTTGAACGCGGACATGCCGTACGATGAGTTCCTCCGACGCCAGATCGCCGGTGACCTGCTTGCCGAAGCGGAACCAAACGAGCAGGCCGCGCATGACTCGATCGTCGCCACCGGATTCATCGCCCTGTCCCGTCGCTTCGGCAACACCAAGAGCGAGGACATGCACCTGACGATTGAGGACACTCTCGACACGCTTGGTCGTGGCGTGCTCGGACTCACCTTGCGTTGCGCGCGTTGCCACGATCACAAGTTTGATCCCGTTCTCAACACCGACTACTACGGCCTCTACGGCGTTTTCGAAGGCACACGCTATCCATGGATGGGCGCCTCGGATGCGAAGTCTCCCTCCGACCTTTCTCCCGGCAAGGTCGGCTTGGAACCCCGCCAGAAGACGGACGAGTACTTCCGCCTCATCACCCGCTACGAGTACCAGATGAACAACCACTTCCGTCCGTGGTTGAAGCCGACGTTGGCCGCGTACCGGAACGTCACGCGCCAACTGGAGCAGGGCGGCGATACGAAGCAACTCAAGACGGAGCAGGAGCAGCTCTTGAAATTCCGAGGGGGCAAATTTCGCGAATTGATGGTTCACGGACTCGACTGGATCAAGCAGGAGAAATCGCGACTAGGGAACAACCCCGTCTACGACTTCGTCTTCGCTGTCAGCGATCGCAAGGCAGTCGACGCGCATGTCCATCTCCGTGGCAATCCGAAGGTCCCAGGTGAACTCGCCCCCCGCCGCGCACCGCTTTTCCTCGGCGGCGAATCCTTCGCGAACGAATCCGCCTCCGGCCGACTTGAATTGGCGGAATGGCTCACCAACAACGATCATCCCCTGACACCACGCGTGATCGTCAACCGCGTCTGGGCCTGGCATTTCGGTCGCGGACTCGTCCCCACCGTCGACAACTTCGGCGCCCAAGGTCAGGCGCCGTCCCATCCCGAATTGTTGGATTGGCTCGCCAACCGGTTCGTCTCCGACGGCTGGTCGCTCAAGCAATTGCATCGCCGCGTCATGAACACGCGCGCCTATCGTTTGGCTAGCGACACGACCTCATCGAATCTGGCCAAGGATCCGGAAAACCGCTGGCTCTGGCATTTCCAACGTCGCCGCCTGGAAGCCGAAGCCATCCGCGACGCGATGCTGTTCGTCGCCAACCGCCTCGACCTCGAACCCGGTGACGCTCATCCCTTCCGCCCTTGGCACGCGCGCCGCTACAGCCTCAACGGCCCCTTCAACGAAAACTTCGATCACGTCAAACGCAGCGTCTACCTGATGACCCAACGCCTGTTCAAACACCCCTTCCTCGGTCTCTTCGACGGACCCGACACGAACAGTTCCACTCCCACCCGCAAGAGCTCCAGTAATCCCGGTCAGGCGCTTTACCTGATGAACGCCGAACCCATCCGCATCATCTCCCTCGTCTTCGCCGACCGCGCCTTGGAGCAGCCGGCCAGCGGCGAACAACGAATCCAGTGGATCTGGCACCGCGCCTACTCCCGCCCCGCTTCAGCCGACGAACTCCAATTGGCCAGCGCCCACCTCGCCCGCTTCGCCCGGACCGCCAAGAATCACGGCCACCTCCAACGAGAAGCCTGGGCCAGCCTCTGCCGCGCCGTGCTGACGAGCAACGAGTTCTTTTACCTCAACTGATTCGAGGAGACTCCCGGTTCAACGAGAGCACTTCTCATGGACGCGGCAATACTCTTGGACTTGTTCGGTGAGCCATGGCCAGTCAGAAGCCTCGACTCGATCCGGGCGAAAGAGCGGACTGCCGAGTCCGAACCCTTCCACACCGGCGCTCATGAATCCCTCGATGGAATCCAATGTTATGCCACCGGTGGCCAATAGACGAATCTCCGGAAAAGGACCGCGAACGGACTTCACGTATTGAGGCCCGCCGAGATCGGCAGGGAAGAGCTTCACCATCAGCGCACCGGCATCCCAAGCCTGCCAGATTTCCGTTGGTGTGAAAGCGCCGGGAATGACCGGCAGTTTCAATTCTCGACAGCGCTGGATCACATCGGGCACCACGGCCGGCGTCACGATAAACGAAGCTCCGGCTTCGATGGCCTGTTCGAGTCGTTCGAGCGAAGTGACCGTCCCGGCGCCGACATTGAGTCTGTCACCAGCCTGTTCGATGATGGCGCGAATCTGGTCCGTCGCCCCGGCGGAGTTCATCGTCACTTCGAGGTTCTTCAGACCTCCCTCCAGGCAGGCTCCAACGATGGGCTCGATGTCGCTGGCGCGAACGTTACGCAGAATTCCGACCAGAGGCCGCTCTTCGAATTGCTCACTGGAAAACACGCCGCTCATTCTTCCGCACTCAACCAGCGCTTCAACAGAAATGCGTGCCCGAAGATGGCGGGGCCACCAGGCAGATCACCCCGATGCACGTTCGAACGCCCGATAACGTCGCAGGCTTCGAGATACACTTCCCGCAACTGCTCTGGTCCGGCCAACAGGATGGGCAAGCCGGTTGGCGTCCGGCGCAATTCCGAACCGATCAAGAGGCCGCTCAGATATCCGCGATTGGAGGCATTCGATGCCCCGTCCAACACCCCGCGCACGCGTGCTCCGAACAGTCCGGACTCCATGCCACGTTCGAAACCGGTCTGCACACCTTCACGAACCGCTTCCTTATCCATGTCTCTGGTATCCGTGGTCTGCTTGAGAATCGTCGCCTTGGTCAGCGCCTCGAACAACTCGCCGGTCATGAAGGTCTGCCAATCGGTGATCACGCGCTCGCGAATGCGAATGTGCTTGCTGTGCGTTCCCGGCAGGATCACGACGCAATCATCGGCCAAGGTTGAGAATCGAGGATGATTCAGAATCCCGATCACCTCCGTCTCTTCCCCGCGCATGATGTCGCGCTTCGTGGCCGCTCCGGAGATTAGAAAGACTTCGCGGCCACCAAGCGGAATGGTTTCTCGCACGAGATTCGATCCGTCACACCGCAAAGGGGTTTCGGCATAGGACAACTCTCGCCAGCCGATGGTCGAAGACGCCATGCCGGACAACATGATGTGCCGCGCCTGGGGCGACGGCAAAGTGGCGATCTGCTCTTCGAGATGGCTCTTGAAAGCGTCTTGCCCGAGTTCATGGATGGCCCGGATGCCTTGTTCGCTGCGCAATTCCGCGACGACTTCAACGCTCTCGCTCTCGATCAATCGCAAGCGAAACGACGATGTTCCCCAGTCGCAACTGATGAATTGTTTGGAAAGGCCCATGGACGAAGGCGACGTTAGGAGCTTGCCAAGGTCGCGGCAAGTGCTTGCAATCCGGTGATGCACAAGTTGCTGACCCTCCTCGTCCTTGTGGCGACCATTTCTGCGGCGGACGAATTCGTCGCGGCGCCCGCGCATCATCGTAAACCCGGCGTACCGGAAGGGCAGGTGATCGCGATGCCGCAGTGGAACAGCAAGGTCTTTCCCGGCACGACGCGCGACTGGTGGATTTACGTGCCCGCACAATACAACGACAACAAGCCGGCCAACGTGATGGTGTTTCAGGACGGGCACGACTACGTGAGGCTGAACGGCAACTGGCGTTTGCCCATCGTCTTTGACAATCTCATTCACAGCGGCGCAATGCCCGTCACCATCGCGATCCTGATCAACCCGGGACACAACGGTTCTTACCAGCCGAAGAGCCCCTGGCGCGTCAGCAATCGCAGCTTCGAATACGACACGCTCAGCGATCAATACGCGCGTTTTCTGTTGGCCGAGATCCTGCCGGAGGTCGGCAAGCGGTACAAGCTGACGGAAGACCCGGAAGGCCGTGCGATCTGTGGAGCGAGTTCCGGCGGTATCTGTTCCTTCACGGCGGCCTGGGAACGACCCGACGCTTTTCGCAAGGTGCTCACGACCATCGGCAGCTTCACCAATATCCGTGGTGGTCACTCCTACCCGAATCTCATTCGCAAAACCGAGCGCAAGCCCTTGCGAATCTTTCTGCAAGACGGCGTGAACGATCTGGATAACCGTCACGGCAACTGGCCCCTTGGCAATCGCCGCATGGAGAGTGCGCTGAAGTACATGAAGTACGACTTCAAGAGCGCCTGGGGCGAAGGCGAGCACAACAGCAAACATGCCGGCTCGATCTTCCCGGCAGCATTGAAGTGGCTCTGGCGCGACCATGAAAAGAATCGCGATCGCCGGGCCCAACTTCTCTGGCAGGACGTAAAGAAGGCTCAGACGACCTTCGAAGGATTGCACCCGCCCGACGGCGCCAGTCCGGAGCAGATGAAGGATTTCTTTGAGCGCTATCTGACGGCCGGTGAAAATCTCGTGAACTTGGCGCAACGATACGCCCGCTGGTTCCCGGATCACGACGGGGATGAAGCGTTGGAGATCGAAGAGGAGTTTCTGGAGCTGACGATGTATTGCAATTCCTCCCACCGACAGCGCCTGTGGGATCTGGACCAGGCCCGCATCAAGGCCAGTCCCCGTAATGAAGCCAACATCATGAGTGAATGGGTGTTTCGCGATTCGGTGAAGGGTCTGGGCGAAATCGATCTGGAAAAACTGCGAAGCAATCTGCAGAGCTTTGTCCGCAAATATCCCAGCGATAGTAGCGCCGTGGAAATCCGACTGGACGTGGGCGGGCTGTTTGAGGCGAAAGAGCGACTGCAATTGCTGACCGAAGCAGAAGCAGTCCTGCCAAAGATCCCCAAGTCCCTGGCTGAAATGTATCGAGGTCGGATCGCACAACAGCGCAAGGAACTAAAGTGGGTCGATCAAGTGGTCCCACTGGAATTCGCGTCTCTCGATGGTCGGCGGGTTGACCGCAAAGCCTTGGCCGGCAAGGTGGTATTGATTGACTTTTGGTCGACCGGTTGTCCGCCGTGCATTGCCGGGCTCCCGGATCTGCGGGAAGCTTACGAGCGTTATCACAGGCGAGGATTCGAGATCATCGGCATCTCCAAGGACGACAATGAAAAACACCTTCGCCGTTTTCTCAAGACTGCCAAACTCCCTTGGCCGCAATACTTCAACGCCGACTTGAAGTCGGCCGAACATCTGGCCAACAAGTTCGGCATCGTGGGCATTCCCGTGCTGTGGCTGCTCGACCGGCAAGGTCAGCTTCGCTACGTCAATGGCCGCGAGGATACGAACCAGAAGCTTGAGGTGTTGTTGGCGGAGTCAGCTGATTGATTCCCGTCGCCAGGCGACGCCGAGGGCGATCAGCGAACCGATCGAGAGTATCAAGCCGAACGAGAAGCCGGGCTCGCTGTAGGTGAGGATGACCTCATGTTCTCCGGGAGTGACGACGATCGCTTGAAAGGCGTGGTTGGCGCGATGAATCGGGACCTCTTGGCTGCTGAAGTAACAACCCCAATTCGGACTCCAGCACTGGGCGATCGTGATGATCGAATCCGTCTCCGCGGTGACCTTGAATCGAATCCTGTTTGCTGTGACAACCAGATCCTCGATGCGCGGCTCCGAAATGATGCTGGCATTGAAGATATTGGTCAGGGAGCTCGGCAGAATCACGTTCTCGCGGGGATTAAACGTGGGTTCGATCATTCGTTCGACCGCGGCGTAGCCATCCAGGAATTCCGGAGCCTGTCCACCGGCCACCAATGGCATCGCATTCGGTCGGGTGCGACTGACGATTCCTGCGGTCATCGTCTGCACATGACGGAGACCAATGAAATCAGCGAGCGGTTCATTGACCGTTCCGTCGCCCGGATAGAGACGCGCGGCGATCTCTTCTTTCTCGAATGACCACATCGAAAAAAAGCCGCCGATCTTGGCAACGCCCGCGGGTAGGTTGAGATTCTCATCGAGGTGCATGCGGCGACGAACAACATCTTCCTCGGGATCGGGCCAATGACGGAAGTTGAGCGCGGCCCGGGTCTTGTGACTCAGTCCGGCGCGGAAGAAGTCCGTCTCCGTTGCGGGGGGCACGCGCCTTTCTACCGGGATCTCCAACGTGTAGGCCTCGCGGGAAATCGTCTGGTACATCCCGGGCAGATGCCACCGAAGATCGTACCACACGATCACCAGCAACCCCATCACCAGCCAACCTTCTCGACCTTTCAAGTTTGTCGCGGTGAAGCTGATCACCAATCCCGCCACGAGCGCCAGGTAGAGAATCTGGCGAATGACCATGCCGGCGTGGTCGGGGGAGGTTCGCGCACTGGCACGATTCAAAACCGTGGCGATCAGGAACAATCCAAGCACGACCAGCAGCGGCCAGGTTCGATGTTCGCTTCGAATGATTCTGGTCAGGCCGAACGCGGCGAGCAACGGCAGCACGGCACTGAGAGCGATCATGAACTTCACCGGGTAACGCATGACGTCGAGCGGCAAGACCTGGTGCAGCAGCGGATAGAGAACCCCGTTTTCACCCGAAGCCAGGGCGAGAGAGAACAATCCTGTGAATAGTAGAATCCAGGCCTTGCGATCCGCTTTTCGTCCCACGGCCAACGCGCCTAGCACGATGACAGCGAGTCCGGGATAGAAGCTGCGGGCCCACCCTTGATGCGTCTGGAAGAACGCGCCAAAGGATTCCTTCACCGTCTCGAATCCCGGCAACAACAAGTTGACCCAGACGTTGGCGGAGCCGCTCCAGTGGACGGTTCGACCCAGCTCCGTGCGCGACGAGTCGCCCATCAGTTCCAGGAATGGATACAATTGCGCGGCGGCCAGGCAGGCCACCCAGACCACGATCAGCGCGAAGCGGGCCAGTCCGTCTCGGTCTGCGGATGGCAGGACCAGCAATCCTGCGAGAATCCAGGTGACCATGATCACCTCGGGTGCGCCGGTCAGCATTTGCAGTCCACCACAAATGACGGCAATCAGCGTCCAGCGGCCGCCTTCGCGACAGCCGCGATCCGCCGCCAGCAACACCCAGGGTAGCCAACCGAAAGCTGCCATGTTGTTGGGCCAAAGGAGTGATTCCTGTAGCAAGCCTTGGAAGCAGTAGGCAATCGCCGCGAGGGCACCGGCCACATCCAGGCGTGTCCAATGACGGGCGAGGAAATACATCCCGATGCCACCCAGCAAATTGTGCAGCACCACGAAGACGTTCAGTGACCACGGCAAGGGCAGCAGCACATAGATCAGCGAACCTGGATACAGCACCATGGTGTTCCACTGCGCAAGGAACGGGACGCCGCATTCGCTGAGCGGATTCCACAGCGGAATTTCGCCGGCAAGAATGGCGTGCTTGTGGTAATGCGCCAGCGGGTATCCGAAGGAAAGAAAGTCGCGCAGATACAGGGTCCCGAAGCCCAGGATGATCTCCCAATACGAGACGAGGACCAGCGCCGCCAGAATGAGGGGGAAGCGTCGCGGACCAACGATCGACGGCGGGTTGTCAGTGACCTCGGCCATTACTCAGGTTTCAGATTCGAAGTCTGGCAATAGCGTTCAAGGCGAAGCAACGGTTTCTTTCGGTCGCCAGAAGAAGGCGAGAATGCCCAAGGCCAGCAGTGTCAGCAGGGAAGTGGCGCGTCCGGTGATCCAGGCGGTATCGTGGTATTCGAGGACGATGCGATGCTCACCGGTCTTGACCGCCACCGCTTGGAACGCGTGGTTGGCGGGCAAAATTTCGGTGGGCTCTCCATCGATCGTCGCCCGCCACTGGTGGTAGTGCGCCTGTGCAATCGTGACGATTCCGTCCGATTCCGCGTTTACCTCAATCTCGATTCGATGCGCGGTGATGCGACTGGAACGGATCTCAATATTGGGTCCGGTCGACGCCCCGTCCTGTAGCTGCAAGGGCAGGAACACCACGGTCCGCGGCGCGAATTCCGGCGCTGCCATCGCGCCGGGGATTTCTTCGGCTGGAAGAAACACTGGCGACTGACCGGCGGTGATGAGTGGCATCGCGGTCGAACGAGGTTCAAATGTGAAGATGTTGGTCGGCGACGAGAGATGACTGATGCCGAGGAAGTCAGCCAGCGGACCGCGCACTTCGTTGGGTCCGGCGTAGACCAGCGATTCGATCTCCTGCTGGCGCGGCAGGTAGAGCGAAAAGAGACCGTCCATCTTGGATACGCCTTCGAGCAGGTTGAGGTTGTCGAACAGGCTTAACCGATGAAGCACGGTCGTTTGGGCGAGGGAGGGCAGTGACTTGAATTTGAGTTCGCCCAGTGCTCGGGCGGTGAGCATGGTCCGGCCGATCTCGACTCCGGGCTGAGGCGCGAGCGGGATGGCCTCGGTGTAATTCGATCGATCAATCGTGGGTGTGAGTTGCGGTTGTTGGGTCTTCAGATCCCCCCATAGAACCAGCACCACGCCGACCGCCAGCCATGGAGACCATCTGGTCGCGAGCTGTTTTCGCCAAGCACAGGCCAAGCCCCAACAGCTGAGCAACAAGGCGAAGCGCACGATGCCATTCACAAAAATCGGTTCGGTGGCTTCGCCCTCCACGTTCAGATACCCGACCAAACACATGCTGATCGTCCAGCCGGCAGCGACGAACAACATCGAGGGCAGAGTGGCAGAGTCGCGCAACGCTTTTCCGTGCTCGACGTCTCGGAGATTCCTCTCACTCCGTAAGCTGCGAGTATGGGCAACACGATCGCAACTAGGACCATAAACTTGGCGGGGTAGCGCATGACTCCCAATGGCAAGAGCTTGTCCAGCAGGAGGTACACGTAGCCCTTATTGCCCATGGACAGGACCAAGGCGGCGACACCAAGGATGGCCAATGTGATTACCCAGCGATTCCTTTGTCGCGCGACTCCTGCGCAGGCGAACATCAACGTTCCGATGCCTGCATACGTTGCAACGACCCAATACTGATCGGCTTGGTAAAAGGTTCCCGAGGAAGACATCAGAGTGCGCAACAACGGAACGAAGTAGTTTCCCCACACGAACGCGCCGCTGGCCCAATCGGCGTCGCCACTGCCGTCGGCGCGTTGCGAATGCACCAGCAGATCCAGGAAGGGCAACAACTGCGCCGCGCACAAACCCGTGATCAGAAGAACCATCACCCCCACCCGTCCGGCCAACATGTGCCACGCAAGTTCGCGGACGACCACCAAACGCAATCCCACCAGCAACCAGGTGAACAGAATGATTTCCGGTGCCCCGGTCAACATTTGCAGCGATCCAACTATCACCGCCACGAGCAACGATCGCCCGCTCTGCCGGCAACCGAATTCCGCAGCGAGCAACACCCACGGCAACCAACCCAACGCCGCGCTGTTGTTCGGCCACATCAAGGCCGTCTGACTCAGGCCGCCGAACGAGTACGCGATCGCCGCCACCGCCGCACCGAATTCCGAGCCCGTCCAATTCCGCGTGAGCCAATACATCCCGAGCCCGCCGAGATAAAGATGCAGCACGCAGAACAACCCGACTGACCATGACAAGGGCAGGAAAATGTACAACAATGACCCGGGATAGAGCACCATTGTGTTCCATTGCGCGAGAAACGGCAGACCGAAGTTGTTCAGCGGATTCCACAGCGGCACCTCCCCGCTCAGAAAGCTTTCCCGATGATGATGTGCCAGCGGATACCCAAATACATCGAAATCCCCCAAGGCAAACGTGCCCAATCCCAGTGTGACACCACCAAACGAGGCAATGAACACCACCGCCGCAAACCAACTCCCAAACGCTCGTGGCGTCCAAGGGCAGATCCGAGTCGGTATTACGGTGTCGTCAGTATTCGCCAAAGAAGGGCCAACCATCGAACTCTCGATCCCGAAGAATCAAGCAACTTCCCTCAACCAACCTCCGCAACCTGCAGATTTCGCGCCGAGCACAAACCCGACAATGCGCCACCATCCGACCGAATTCTTCGCGCGCCTGACTTTCGGCGTTCCCCGAACCGGTCGCGAAACTCCTCGAATATCCGATCCACAAATTCCCGAGAACCAAGCACCAAGCCATCGGAGAAATACCGTACGCGTAATCGAAGTAATTCCCCCGATTCCAGGCGTCCGCCTTGATCCAACACCTTGCGAACCTTCGCCGGACTCAAAGAAGCCCTGTCCGCCCGACTCTCATCTCCGCCCGACACCATCAACGCGCGACGATAAGCTGTTCCCCCCTGCCGCCAATCCCGCGCGCCCACCGTCTCCGCCAACTGTTTACGCACCGAGCGATTTCCCGCCACTGCTTCCGCGTAACCGCAGTACCGGTATTCCATCGGATCATTCACCAACCCGGCACGCACCGGGTTGAGGTCGATATACATCGCCACTGCGTTCAAAGCCTCCGATTGGTCCTCGATCAGCACACTCTTGAACCGCTCCGCCCACAACGTTCCAAAACGCTTGCGCGATCGGTTGTACCAAAGCGAAAACCGCTGCTTCAGCTCCTTCATGAACGCCGAGACATCTCCCATGCGGGCCAGCAGGCGCTTCCGGACACTCGGCGACAGCTTTCCGGTCCGAGCAATCTCCTGCTCTATGAACAGAACCCAAGTATCCTTCTTCTGGTAGAGTCGACCTATTCGCCGAACCAACTCCGCATCGGAGACATCCGTGTCCACCGGCACGCGGATCAGCAGGTGAACATGATTACTCATCAAGCAATAGGTCACGATTTCGACCCCGCAAAACTCCGCCTGCCGCCACATCATCCGGCGTAAAACCTCCTTATCCCGGTCTCCCAACAACCGCTCCCCACCCACAATCCGGGCAATACAATGATACGCCGCACACCAATCCGGCCTGATCCGTTGATTCCGCATACCCAAAAACAAAACCCAAACCCACTCGATTGTCAATAAATTGCCAGACAATTTATACATGATTCCATTATGGTGGTTACGGGGCCAGCACGGGTTGCTCTCGAGCCATCTTGACGAAAATGCGATTGAGGATCTCCCAAGACTCTTCGTCCGTGATGGGGGCCAGGATGCCGACTTGCATGACTTCGCCATCGTGGGTGAAGAGGATGCCGCCGCCTTTGTCGGTGCGGCGATAGACACTGAGGGCACCACCGAGGGTGCTCTCGGTGGGTTCGATGGTGGGAGGCCCGAACGCGGTGTGCAGCAGATTCTGGACAGCCGCGTATTTGGTCGCGGGCAAATGTACCACCACCTCGTGATCACCGACTTCGTACTGCCAGGCGCTTTCCACGGGCGGCAAATCCTGCGTCAACGCTTGGCGATCACCAAAGGCCTCGGCGATACGGACGATAAATGCGCCGGGATCGCCCTCGCCGTCTTGACGCGAGAAAGCCACTGGTGTCGATATCGACTGGCAGCCGACCAACAGCAAGATTGAACAAAAGCACAGTAGCGCGCGCATGTGGGGGTGAAGCCTAGTGCACTACGATGCCGCTTGTAAACCGTGTGCGATCGTTGGGCAGATCACGGGCGTACGGGTTGGGTCCAAGCAACTTCGAGATCGTCTGCGTTGATCGGATTCGTTTGAGGTTTGTCGGAGATCACCTTGGCACGGACGTAGAGTTCGTTCCCTTTGAACTTGTAGGATGCCTTCGATCCCTTGACCTCCTTGAGCACCTCGCCGACATCCTCGCTGTAGCGATGGGTCAGGCGAAGTTTTTCTCCAGCCTTGTTGTGGATAGGGGTGTTAGTGCGGTCGTATCCCTTCAAGGTGCCTATGAATTGAATGGTGTAGTTCACGCCCTTCTCCGGTTTGACAGAGACGTGGTAATCGGTCTTGGTGACGTTGACATTTCGCAGGATCACACCGGTGCTGGAATAGAAGTCGCCACGTTTCATCGCCGCGATGAGTTCCTTGGCGGAAAGCTCTTCTGCCCTCACCTGGACCCAGCCGCGAAGGCCATTGCTCTTCTTGGAATTGGTCTGGTGGTAGTTGTGAGTGTCGTCAGTCGCGAGGCCGAACATGAGCGGGAGGTTGAGTTCGGTGAGGCGACGGGCGTTGATGATGTCCCAGACTTTTTCCAAGCCGGCATGCGTGGCGTCACCGCGGTTGCGGACGGAAGGATGGCCGTTGTAGACCTCGAAGAAATTCTCCCCCCGAACGCGCATGAGCTCTTCCGCGGTCACGGCCCAGCCGAAATTGGGGTGGTTGATGTGCGGCAACACCGGGCGCCCGGTCTTCTTCCCATGAGCCAGAATGGCGTCGACGTTCTTCTGCATGACGTCGTACACGCTGTCACCGGTCTCCGGGGTGATCTTGTATTGAATGTTGGCGGCGTTGATATGGACGGGTGAGGTCAGGAAACGGGCGGTCACTTCCTCGCTCTTGATTAAGAGGAATTTTCCGGGTTCGTTCAGCTTTGGTTCGTATTCGGAGTAATGCTTCAGGCGGACCTCCAGTTGGCCCTTCGCGTTCTTGCGCGTCTTAACCCAATCTTTACCCCACTGTTTGAGATACTTCTCGTAGGCAACGTCCCGGCTGCGCTCCTTCGTCACCGGGATCCACTTCTCCACGTCATGCATGATGTTGTGGTCGGTGATGGTGAGGAAATCGTAGCCGTTTTCCTTGTATATCCCGGCGATCATTTCCGGAAAGTGATCACCGTCGCTCCAGAGGGAATGAGTGTGAAGGTTACCTTTGTACCAACGCGCGGAGTGAGCTGAGGTGGCAGCCAAAGCCAGCAGGAGAATGCAGAACTGACGCATAAATTTGGATTCTATTGATTGAAGTCTGAGGGAGCACGGACCTGGATGGTGGGCTTCTTGCCGTAGAGGACACCGGTGTGAGAAGTAACGTCCATCTCGTCGATCAGGGAAATGTAGTGGGCACGATACTTCTTGATGCGTGCCTTGGCGTCGTCACGTTTGCTCTTGGATTGCGCGTACCACTTCGCGTCCTCCTTGGTCGCCTTGCGCGTAAGGATCCGACCGACGAGGACCATCGAGTTGACCGTGTGCATCGTGTAGTTGTGATGATCGATCAGGCGGACAAGACGTTCGTTCTGTTCCTTGGTCAAATTGCGCTTCTTGGAATAGGCGGTGTCGATCAACTTCTTCATGTCACCGAGAATCGGATAATAGGCGGCGAGGTACATGCCGGGATTATTGGCGCCAGGATAGCGTTCAAAGAACGAAGAGATCATCGGCTCCTTCTTCGCCTCCGCGTCTGGGCCGTCGCGAAACACCTTGATCAACGCGCCTTCCAAGAGGTCGTAGTAGGCCTTTACGTCGTCGGCAGCAGGACCGTAGAGAGCCTGGTAGTATTCCTTCTCCTTCGCCTCGGCATCAAAGTCCGTGTCGTACATCAGGCGCGCGAGCAGATAGTGACCCGCGCCCATCAATTCGTAGGAACGGGCGATGTAATGGTAGCCGCCGTCGACGCCACGCTTCGCCTGCTCGCGACACTTCTCGATGATGTGCTTGCTCACCGGCGCCATCATGTAGAGCGGAGTCTGGTCGTAGTGCCAGATGTCGTATTTGTAAAATGTTCCCGCCGCTTGATGCCAACCACGTTCCATCGCTTCTTCGGACCACTCGTCACCGAAGTAGAAGGCTCCTTGCGAGAAACCACTGTTCGTCGGATGAACGAGAAACAACATCGGATG
>JBMYQZ010000034.1:0-5078 GCA_049601855.1 Limisphaerales bacterium
GAGGACGTTCAATTTCAGTCCCGATCCCGAGTTCGAGGACAAGCTGTTGGAAGTGGTTGGCCTCTACATGAGTCCGCCGCAGAACGCGGCGGTGATCTGTATGGACGAAAAGACGGGGATTCAGGCTTTGGACCGGACTCAACCCATGCTCGCTTTGCGCAGCAAGAAACCCAAGACGTGGACCAACGAGTACGTGAGGCACGGCAAGCGCACCATGCTCGCAGCGTTGGATATTGCGACCGGCAAGGCAACCACCTGGGTGAACAAGACCCGGAGATCCGCCGACTTCGTAACGTTCATGAACAAGGTGGTGAAGGAGTATCCAGGGCAACGATTGCATGTCGTCATGGACAACTTGAAGACCCATAAGGGCAAGGCGGCCCAGGAGTGGTTGGCGGAACATCCGGAAGTCAGTTTCCACTATACGCCGACGCATGCCAGTTGGGTCAATCTGGCGGAGTGCTTCTTCTCCATCCTGACCCGCCAAGGGCTCCAGCACGCCGTTCACCGCCCGGTGAAGAAACTGACCCAATTCCTCGATGAGTTTGTTCGACAATACAACCAGAGTTGTGGGCCCTTCATCTGGACCAAGGGACCGGAAAAGTTGAAAAAGATCATCGAACTCACCAAAGCCTTCCAGAATTCAATGCACACTAACTAAGGCGACGATGCACTAGTACTGCTGAACGATGTCCAATTCATCGAGGCCGCGCGCCACCTCGCCGAACGAGTCATCCGCGAGAAGGATCCCGTCCGCGCGATGGCCCTCCACGTCCTTGGCCGTCGCATCGATCGCGATGAATCGAAGATCCTCAACAGCTCTCTCACCACGTTTCGCAAGCACTTCGAATCCAATCAGGATGCCGCCGCAAACCTGCTCCGCCAAGGCGACAAGCCGAATCGGAAAACATCATCTCCGGTCAAACTCGCCGCCCTCACGATGCTCGCCAACCAACTCCTGAATCTCGACGAAGCGATCACCAAGAACTGACCATGAACCTCTCCGAAATCGATCGCCTCAATCTTCTCCATTCTCGCCGGCAGTTCTTTGGGCGGACAGCGACCGGCCTCGGCGGCGCCGCTTTGGCGAGCATGTTGCAACGCGAAGCCGCGGCGGCGAGCGGGGGAGTTCTTCCCGATTTTCATGTCGCCCCCAAGGCAAAGCGCTCCATCTGGCTGTTCATGTCGGGTGCGCCGTCGCAGCTGGACACGTCCTTCGCCGCGCCCGACCATTCGGAGCCGAACGAAGAGGACAAGGCACGCCTCAAAAAGGCCCAGGAGATGGCCCAAGGCTTTCAAGCGCTGGCGGTTAAAACGTTCAAAGACGGGACCGTGGAACTGAAGTTCAAGGTAACCGGCTGGCAAGACGAGCCCTTGGTGCACCGACTCAAGAAAGTCGACGGGAAATGGTGTCTGTTCGGCAGCACGCGAACGGCCCGCTGGTAGACGGCACGACCATGAACGAATCCCAAGCAGACGCAGTGGGTGAAGAATGGATGGTCCACGATTTGCCGCAGGACTTTGCCAGCATCCGTCAGGCGCTGAAGGTGTGCTCGTTCGCGTTGCTTGTGTTTCCGTTTGTTCAATTCCCAACCGCCGTGATCCACCCATGAGAAACGTCGCCTCCGCCATCATCATCGCATCCGCGTGTGCCGTCTTCATCGGCGCGGCTTATGTGAAACACAGTGACTCCAGCATGGCGCTCACCATTCTGGGGTTGGTTGTCGGCGCGATCGGGGTGCATGGCTGGTTCAAAGCCGCCAAGCCTGACGCCAGAGGCTCTGGCAAAAACGTGCGCTTTCGGACTGTTCCCCCAAGACCTCCGATCTATCAGTCGCTTGGTTGAAGTCGGTTGGCCGCTCGATGACGAGTTGGCGACATATGCATCATCTTGCGAAAGCTTTTGCTGAAATGGGCGTGATCGTGAAAGCCACAGGCGATGGCGATTTCGGAAACGGTTTGCTCAGTGCTGGCCAGCAGGCGGGCGGCGGCTTCGATGCGGATGCGCAGGAGGTATTGGCGCGGGGAGGCACCGAAGGATTCACCAAAGCGTCGTTCGAATTGGCTGACCGAGAGTCCGGCGATGGCGGCCAGTTCCTTGGAGGTGATGGGATCACCGTATCGCCCGTGGATATATTTGATCACTTTTTCAAAGCGTCGGCCCAGGTCGGTGTCACCGCTGATCTCATCCAGCGGGCGAGAGAGCCCCGCCACGCCGACAATCTTTCCTGAGCGATTGCGCAGCGGAATTTTGCTGGTGGCGACGAGACGCGGAGAGTCGAACACTTCGGGCGAGGCTTCCACGCGATTGACCACGGGTTTACCCGATTCCATGACGGCAAGGTCATCCGCGCGATAGGCATCGGCTCGCGGCTTGGAGAAGAAGTCGTGATCGGTTTTGCCGATCGCATCCGCCTCAGTCTTCACACCGCAATGCTCGTGCTTGTGAATGCTCAGGGCCATGAACCTGCCATTCCGGTCTTTTACAAAAAACGACACCTCGGGAATCAGGTCGAAAAGGGCCAGAAACTGGTCGTTCGGCGCCAAAGAATTGAAGAAGGCTGCTTTTTTGCCAATATGATCCATGCGGCTTTTTTACACAGCTGTGCGATTTGGATGCAAGACGCGGATCCGGCCCAATGTTAGCTTCTTGGGTAATTTACAACGCGGAAGAAGCGTGAGAAGAATTCAATGACGAATGACGAAATACCCAAGGACGATCAAATGTCTAAGCTCGGAATCCGAATGACAAACTCTGTCCAATCACCCTGCCAGAGGCTCCGAGTGGCGCTCTCGGATTTCGCGCTACGGATTTCCTTGGGTATTTGGATGCTTGGGTATTTCGCCATTTCCTCTGCTGCCGCTGAGCCGTCCGCGGGCGAGAAACTGTTTGCCCTGAAACTGAAGCCGCTCTTCAACGAGAAGTGTATGGCGTGTCACGGCAATGATCCGGACAAGATCAAGGGCGAGTTCGACATGCGCACCCGATCGGCGATGCTGAAGGGCGGTTATGAGTTTGAAGCCAAAACGCTCATTCCTGGCAAGGGAGAGCAAAGCATGCTGTACAAGGTCACCACCCGCACGGTGGAGGATTTCGAAATGCCGCCAAAGGAAGCGGACAAGCTGACGCAGGAACAAGCCTGGTGGATCCGTGATTGGATCAATGCCGGAGCGCCGTGGCCGAGTGACGAGCGTATCGCCGAGATTGAGCAGAAGTATGCGGAGGGTGTCACCGTGGCGACCTCCGGTGGCTTGAGTGACGACTGGACCAATCGACGTTACAAAGCGGAGCACCTCTGGGCCTGGCAGCCGATCAAAGCCAAACCCCTTTCCGGAGACGTGCATCCGATCGATTGGTTCATCGATACGAAGATCAAGGAAGCCGGACTTCACCCCGCGCCGATGGCCTCAGCTCGCGAGCTGGCGCGGCGGATCAGTTATGGAATCACGGGCCTGCCGCCCTATCCCAAAGCGGCCCGGGAATTCGAAGCCGCCCTCAAGGAGAATCCGCGGCAGGCGGTGCTCGAGTACGCCAAGCGCCTGATGTCCTCGAAGCATTACGGAGAACACTTTGGGCGCCATTGGCTTGACGTTGCTCGCTATGCCGACAGCGCCGGTTTTGCCAACGACTACACCCGGCCCAATGCCTGGCGTTATCGCGACTATGTGATTCGCGCTTTCAACGACGACAAACGCTATGACCAGTTTGTGCACGAGCAACTGGCGGGGGATGAAATCGATTTCGAAGATCCCGAGAAACAGATCGCGACCGGCTTTCTCCGTATGGGGCCGTGGGAACAAACCGGGATGAGTGTCTTCCGCGTCACTCGCGTACAGTGGCTGGACGATGTAACGGATTCCGTGGGCCAGACCTTTCTCGGTCACGCCCTGCAATGCGCCAAGTGCCACGACCACAAGTTCGATCCCATTCCGACCCGCGATTATTACAGCATGATGGCGGTCTTCTCGACGACGCAGTTCGCCGAACCCGACGTGCCCTTCCTCCAGCGCGAGAACAAGGCTTGGTTCAAGGAAGCCAACGACTGGACCAAAGCGAAGATTCAGTCCTACCAGAAGCAGCGCAGCGAGTTGCAGGCGACGGTGAAGAAGAACCGCAAGCAGGAGACCGGTAACGCCAAGGTCGGCGACAACGGTCTCGATCCCGGTGACGAAGCTTCGTTGGCCCGCATGGGCAAGAACATCAGCCGCCACAATTGGGAATACGACAAGGTGCGGCCGATTGCCTTCGCAGTTCACACCGGGAAGACCGTTGAGCGTCGCAGCGTCGGCAACCGCATTCGCATGCCGAAGGATCCTTGGGCCAAGGGAGCCATGGAAAAGGACACGATACTGAGCGGTGGTGATGTCTATTCCCGCGGCGATGCAGTCACTCCCGGTCCCTTGAGCGCGGCCAGCAAGGTCGGCGAAATGCAGCAGAACAAGTTTCCTGTCA
Source organism: Limisphaerales bacterium (assembly GCA_049601855.1). Taxonomy (GTDB): domain Bacteria; phylum Verrucomicrobiota; class Verrucomicrobiia; order Limisphaerales; family JAYPXF01. The sequence continues at coordinate 4,454 of JBMYQZ010000034.1, forward strand.
ATCGCGGCAAACGCCGACTCGCCTTGGCCAAGTGGATCACGGACGAGAAGAACCCCTTGGCCGCCCGAGTGATGGTCAATCGCGTCTGGAGTTGGCATTTCGGCCAAGGCCTTGCCGGCAATCCCAACAACTTCGGCGCCACGGGCAAGCTGCCCACCCATCCGGAACTGCTCGATTACCTCGCCCATTGGTTCATGGAGAACGACTGGTCGGTCAAGAAGTTGAACGAGCTGATCGTCTCGTCCGAGACCTATCGCCGCAGCTCCCGTCACCCGCAGCCGGATGGCTTGGCGAAGAAAGATCCCAAGGGGAACCTCTATGCGATCTTCCAACCCCGCCGCCTCGCCGCCGAGGAAATCCGTGACGCCATGCTCGCTGCCAGTGGCGAACTCAATCGCATGGTCGGAGGCATTCCCTGTCGTCCAGACATCAATATGGAGGTTGCCCTGCAACCTCGCCAGATCATGGGCGGAACAGCTTCGGTCTATGAGCCTGACCCCTTGCCCGCCCAACGCAATCGCCGGACTGTCTACGCCGAAAAGATCCGCGGCCTGCGCGATCCGTTCATGGAATCGTTCAACCAGTCCGGTCCCGACAAATCGTGCGAACTCCGCGAAATGTCCAC
>JBMYQZ010000034.1:5088-17006 GCA_049601855.1 Limisphaerales bacterium
GTTCGCTCGCCATGGCGGCCCGCGTGTTGAAGTTTACCAAGCACGAGCAGCACGCCATCCATTGGGCTTTTGAACTCACTCTCGGCCGGCATCCGACGGCAGCGGAACGGCAGCTATGCCTCGAGCATTGGAAGCAGGCCACCGCCGGGGAAAAGAACAAGACCTACCAGCCAAAGCGCTACGACAGCAAAGCCGAACGCACCGTGATGGCAGAAAAGACCGGTGAACCTTACGACTTCATCGAGCACATGCCGGCTTACGACAATTACCAGCCCGACCTGCAACCCAGCCAGGTCGACGCTCATACCCGAGGCTTGGCGCAGGTATGCCTCGTCCTCTTCAACTCAAACGAATTTGCCTACTTGGATTGATCCGATGAGCACCAAGAATTTGATCGCCCAACCTTCCCGCCGCGACTTCCTCTACGGCATGGGTGCCGGACTCGGCACCGTCGCCTTCAGCTCCATGCTGCAAGCTGCCGAGCGCAGTACGCATCACGCAGCCAAGGCAAAGAGATGCATTTTCCTCTTCATGGAAGGTGGCCCCTCGCACATCGACACCTTCGATCCGAAGCCCGAACTCACCAAGCGCCACCTGCAGGAATTCACGCGCTCAGGCGAAATGGAAAGCGCGATGTCCTCCGGCAAGCGTTACTTCGTCAAAAGCCCCTTCGATTTCATCAAAGCCGGCCAGAACGGCACGGACATCTCCGCTGAGTTCAAGCACCTGAAGAATCACGTCGACGACATGTGCTTTTTCCGCGGTTGCCAGGTCGAGTCCGTCAATCACCCGACCGCCTGCTATCACGTGAATACCGGCAACCGCTTCGGTGGCGATCCCGGCGTCGGCGCCTGGGTGACTTATGGACTCGGAACCATGAACGACAATCTCCCCGGCTTCGTCGTCCTTCCCCGCACCAGCTATCCGCAAGGTGGCGCGGCCAACTGGTCCAACGGCTTCCTGCCCGCTCAATTTCAGGGCACGCCCCTGCGCCCGCAAGGAAGTCCGATTCTCAATCTCAATCCGCCCTCCGGCGTCACGCGCAACGATCAACGCAAGAACCTCGATCTCCTCGGCGCACTCAACCAGAAACACTTGGTCCAGCGTCCCGGCCGCAGCGAACTCGAAGCGCGTATGCAATCCTACGAACTTGCCTATCGCATGCAGGCCGAGGTTCCCGAAGTCCTCGATCTCAAGGGCGAGAATCCCAAGACTTTGGAGGCCTACGGCATCGGTAATTCACGCAGCGATGCCTTCGGTCGTAAGTGTCTCCTTGCCCGTCGCCTCGTCGAAAAAGGAGTCCGCTTCGTCCAGGCCTACGCCGGCAACTGGGACAGCCACGACTACATTCAACGCGCCCACGGCAATCTCATCGCCTCGGTCGACCAACCCATCGCCGCCCTCATCAACGACCTGAAAGAACGCGGCATGCTCGACGACACCCTCATCGTCTTCTGCGGCGAATTCGGCCGCACCCCAGACAACGGCATCCGCGGCGGCGGCAAGAGCTACGGCCGCGATCACAACGCCAAGGCCATGGCCATGTTCTTCGCCGGCGGCGGAACGAAAGGCGGCCACACTGTCGGCAACACCGACGAGATTGGCGGCGAAGCCGTCGAACACGTCCACCACATCCGCGACGTTCATGTCACCCTCCTTCACCTGTTGGGACTGGATGACAACAAACTCACCTTCTATCACGCCGGCCGCTTCAAACAACTCAGTCAATTCGGCGGTCAGGTGATCAACGAGTTGATTGCCTGATCGAGAAGATCGGAGTCGCAGAATAACAACGAGCCGAAGAAGGTCCCGCGCGGGCTGCTTTGGTTCGCTGGAGTTCCAAATTGCCTTCAAGGAAACGTCACCGGTAGGAATTGATCAATACACCCCCGCGATGCGAATCGGCTTGTGGCGGGTGATCGCATCAACGAGATCGCGCGGCATGCCGGATTCGAGACGGAGCTGACCGACGTCGAAGAGGACGTTCATGATGGTGGCCATGAGGTTGCCGATACCGACGGGATTGCTGTCAGGTTCGTCGTTCTTGCGGCTGGCGCGGCCGATGATCTGGCCGGTTTCGAGCCCGCCTCCAGCCAACGCCAGGGTGCTGAGATTGCCCCAGTGATCGCGGCCGGCGTTTTTGTTGATCTTCGGGGTGCGACCAAATTCGCCGGTGATCATGACCATGGTGTGTTCGAGCAGACCGCGTTGATGCAGGTCTTCCAGGAAAGCGCTCAGGGCCTTGTCCAGCGGACCGCCGAGCATCTTCATGCCTTGCGGCAAAGTCATGTGGTTGTTGCCGGAACTGGCGTGCATGTCCCAGCCGGAGTTCTGCACGGTCACGAAGCCGCAACCGCGTTCGACCATCCGTCGCGCGAGGAGTAGCTGGCGTCCCAAGGTGCAGTCGCGGATCTCGCCCTTCTTCTCACCGACGCGGAACATGCTGGTGTCGTAGCGTTCGATGAGTTGCGGATCTTCGCGCGTCAGATCCAGGGCCTGCCCGGCCGCCCCCATCACCATGTCGTAGGCCTGTTGACCGAAGCGATCGGTGACGTCCAGTTGACCGCGCGCGTCGGTCTCGCGTCGGAGCGAATCCAGATTGGCGAGCAGTTGCCGGCGGTCTTCCAGGCGGCCGCGTGGCACGTTCAAGGTCATGTTCTCGATCGCCGGTCCGCCGCCGTCGGGATTGAAGGGTGCATAGGCACTGCCCAGCGACCCGGGTTGCGAACCTTGCACGATGCGTTTCCTCGGGTTCGCAAAACGACCGAGATCTGGCGCCGTCAGCAGGGACGTGGTCGGCAGTCCGGACTCTTCGTGATTCGTCCCGCGCAGGCGGGCATAGACCGTACCCATGCCGCCGGGAAATGCGCCGCCACCAGAAAGCACATACGGCACGGCGACACTGTGACCGCTGTACTTGTGATGATAAGAATGAACGACTGCGAGCTTGTCCGCATGCTGTGCAAGGAGGGGGAAGTTGCCGCCGAAACGCATGCCCGGAACATTCGTCCGCACCTCACCGGTCATGCTGCAGTAAGGTGACGGCGCGTCCATGTTCGGATTGAAGGTCTCCACTTGGCTGGGACCTCCCCCGAGAAACAGGAGCACCACCGCCTTGTCCCGCACGAACCCCGGCCGCACGGACTTCGCCTGCAACAAACCTGGCAACGCCAGTCCCCCCAAGCTCAACGCCCCGACGTGAAGCAGGTCGCGTCGCGACCAACCTTCACAATCACGGGAGGTTTCGTTGGCTCGAATCGTCAGCACGGTGAGTCCATTTGAACACGAATGCCCGGACGCGCAATCCTCGTCTTGGTCAACGGTCCGCAATCTGGTGAGCATCCCGATCCGAAGATTCAGGAAACGTTTCAGCGACCGAAGGACTGGGCGGCGATCACCGCCTCGCGGAGTGAAACGTTGAACCAAGTTCCTTTAAACCAGTAACCTGAGCTCATGCCCGGTAACCGACTCAGCGTTTACATGGTGATCCTGGCAGGCCATCTCCTGTTCGCCGTCAGCACGAATGCCACGAACTCGCGCCTGTCGAAGAATTTGGTTTTCGCCTGTTCCGCTGACAACGATCTCTATCGGGCAATCCCGGCAGGCGACACTAGTTTTCCCCGCCACGAAACGGCGGCCGAAGCAATCGAAGCTGCGCCAGATGGTGGCGGAGTTCTTGTTCTCGCTGACGGCTATCCGACTACGACAACAGCTGTGACTCCAAGGGATCTCGCCTTGGCCGCCAAGAAGAACCTGCGTCTGTATGTTGAGTATCCCGCCGCCACGACTTTTCCGGATCTGAAGTTCGGCGAGCCTCGACAGCCTCACTGGGAACGAACTGTGGTGGCTTCGGATGCGTTTGGCGATCGCCTCCAGAAACTGCGAATCCTGCAGATCAACGATTGCTATTTTCTTCCCCTCCCGCAACCGGGTTCTGCCGTCCATCTGGTGTCCGCCCGGGTGGCGGGTTACGACCAGGCGGTCTATGGGTTGCCGGAGGAATCCTGGCCGTTGCTGTTCGAACACCCGCGCGACGAAATCCTGATCGCCACCACCAAACTCAGCCAATTCGTTTCCGGTCGCTACGCTCCCAGCGAGGCATGGGAACCGGTATGGAAGATGATCCTCACCTGGCTTTCGCGCGATCAACCGACTCCTGATCTGCAATGGACGCCATCAGTCAGGCCTTCCTTCGCCCGCGAAGAAGCGCTTCCTACCAATGCGGAACACCTGGCGCTCCGGCGCGGTCTGGCATGGTTTGAGACGTTTCTCGTCGCTGAAACTTGGAAGGATGAGCTGAAGAATCCGGCGAAGACCGGTTGCGGCCCTGCCGACCCCAAGCGAAATGTTGATCGTCCCATCGGCGACGGCAGCCACGGAATCCTGGAAGGCCACATTTCGAAGATCTTCGCGGACGGCCGTCAGCCCGCGCGCTGGCTTCTACGCGGGGACTGCAACGCGGAATCGAGCATGGCCTTTGCCCTCGCCGGCTTGCTTGATGAGGATCCACGCCAACGGACGATTGCCGCGAACCTGATGAATTTCGTTTACTCCGGATCCGGACTTTATCGCGACGACCCGGGCAGTCCGACCTTCGGTCTGCTGGGCTGGTTTGCGTACGGCTACGGTCCCAATTCCTTTTGGGGCAACGATGGCTCGAAGGCAATCATCGGCAGTCTCGCAGCCGCGGCCGCGCTGGATGACGGCCGTTGGAACGAAAAGATCCTGACCAGCATTCTCGCCAACTTCCGCACCACCGGTCCCTTCGGTTTTCGGGATGGAATGCCGCTGAATGCGAAGCGACTCGAAGAGCACGGTTGGGAATTCTACGCCCAGCGCCGCACCATCGCCGCTTGGCCACAGCGCGAGGCCTGGGCTTGGGCCTGCTACCTTTGGCTCTACGACAAGACGAAGTACGAGCCCTTGCTGGTGCAGGCGCGCAAAGCGATTCGCCTGACGATGGAGCGATATCCCGGCGGCTGGGGATATGCGCTCAACGAAATGCAGATGGAGCGCGGCCGGATACTCCTTCCCCTAACCTGGCTCGTGCGCGTGGACGACACTCCGGAACACCGCGAGTGGCTCGACCGAATCATTACCGACATGCTCGCCCGGCAGGACGCGTCCGGTGCGATTCGCGAGCAACTCCGCAGCAAGTCGCATCATTCGAATGAAGATTACGGGAAGAGCGAGGTATCGATTCTCCACGAAGACGGTGATCCCTGCGCGGATGTGTTCTACTCCGTTCCGCCAGCGTTCGTCGGGCTGGTCGAGGCCGCCGCTGCAACCGGGAATCCGCGTTACGCGCAGGCCGCCGATCGGGTCGCCGAGTTCCTGGTTCGCGCCCAGGTCAGATCCGAAGCGCATCCTGATCTGGATGGCGGCTGGTTCCGCGCCTTCGATCTCAAGCGCTGGGATTATTGGGGCGGCAACGGCGACAGTGGTTGGGGTGCCTGGTCCAGCGAAACTGGCTGGGTGCAATCGCACATCGTGGCCGCCCTTGCCATGCGCGAACTGAAGACTTCGCTTTGGGAGTTCTCGGCCGCCAGCGACATCGCCGCCCATTTCGATCGCTACCGCCAATCCATGGAGATCGACAAAGCCGTCAGGCTGATGAACCAAGCTGCGCCCAAGCGCGTGCCCCATCTGGCCAGCGGCAAACCGGTCACTGCCACGGTCTCGCCCGATCCGCGGCATCCGGGTGCCGGAGTCGCGGGTCTTACGGATGGCGAAATGGGCGAGCCGCACGATCTGCGGTTGGGTTGGATGGGGTTCCGTGGCGCCGACGTAAATGCCACGATCGATCTCGGCGAATTGATTCCGATCGAGTCCGCGAGCGTTCACTTTCTGCAATCCATACCCAACGGAATGACGCTGCCCCGAAACGTCGAATTGACCGTTTCCCACGATGGCAAAGAATTCCGTGTGGTGGCGACCCGTGAGATCAAGACACCGGTCGAGCGAAACGCGCCGGGATTGACCATGAAGCCCCAGGTTCTAAAACCGAAGGAAGCGACCACGGCGCGGTTTATCAGATTCCGGGCGACTTCCGCCGGCATGCTTCCCTCTTGGCACCCAGCCGCCGGCAGTCCCACCTGGCTCTTCGTCGACGAGATTGTGGTACGGTAGAATTCCTCTCTGTAAACTCTGCCTACTGACCTACGTCCCAGCGGGCACCCCTTTCCAAAGGATGTCCTCAAGCGAAGAACGGCTCTATTTGCCCTCGCGTTTGAACACGGAGCTTACGAGAGCGCCCTTGGCGAATCCGACCGATGCGGTCAGGGCGCCGTCTTTCGAGAGTTCGTAGACAATGCGTTGCGGATAGTCGTGCCGAGGATTGACGAATTCGGCGCGCTGGTTGTCCAATTTCGTGAGCACGAATTCGGTCACCCTTCGGCCGTTGGGTTGGGCGACGTAGACCAGCCCACCGTGGCGCTCGACAATCCGCAGGTTCTCGAACGCCCTCATCTTCTCTTCCCTGACCGTACGGGACACGCCGAGCATCGCGCCGCCCCTTGGTGGGGTCCAACGCTCTTCGATCGACGACGTGCGTCTGGTTCCAACCCACGCGCCGGCCAGCCACTCCAGGTCGGCAATCTTGGCCTTGGCCGGCTCGGCCAACCCGACGTCTTCCGGATGGCGGTAGAGGCCCACCCGTTTCCGGAACTTGTTGGAGAAGACGTAGACCAGCAGGCCGTCGGCCACGACACGAAAGACTCGCTTGATCACCAACTTGTCGTTCGGTTCCTTCCTCTCAAACCAATACTCGAGCCAGCGGTCCTTCTTGCTCCACTTGCCGCGGTAGGTGAGGACAGTGCCGTTCCCCTCCTTCTTTTCGATGACCGAGTTGTCGAGCGTGATGCGCTCATCGCCCTGCGAGCGCGGGTAAATGACGGCGTCTTTCTCGACGCGCAACGAGAACCTTGCACTCATGGGCGCCTGGCCATTCTCGACGGTGGCTCCTTGGCTGCGGTCCTCAACGAAGAGCCACGTGCCGTTCAAGGCGCGCAAGGTGTCGTCCTGTGCGTCGGCGGCCATTGATGCGCCGACGGTTGCGAACAACGCCAGGGCCGTTGCGAGATAAGTGATTGGTTTGGACATGGGAGTAAAATGTTTCATCGCATCCATTTGCCCTCGCGCTTGAACACTGAGCCTTGGAGGCGGCCTTTGGCGAAGCCGATCGATGCGGTCAGGGCGCCGCCTTTCGAGAGTTCGTAGACGATGCGCTGTGGGTAGTCGTGCAGGGGATTGACGAATTCGGCGCGCTGGTTTTCCAAATTCGTGAGCACGAATTCGGTCGCCGCTCGGCCGCCGGGTTGCGCGACGTAGACCAACCCACCGTCGCGTTCGATGATGCGCAGGTAATCGAACGCCCTCATCTTGTCTTTCGTGATCGTGCGTGACACGCCGAGCATGGCGCCGCCCCTCGGTGGACTCCAATGCTCCTCGATCGAGGACGTGCGTTTCTGGCCGGTCCACGCATCGGCCAGCCACGCCAGATCGGCGATGGTGGCCTTGGCCGGTTCAGGCAACCCGATGTCCTCCGGATGGCGGTAGAGCGCCACCTGTTCCTTCTTTTTGTCAAAGGCGACATGGACCAGCAGGCCTTCGTCCGTAATCTGAAACACTCTCTTGAGCACATACGCCGGCTTTTGGTCAGTCGATCGCAACCTCTCCAGCGTGTACACGAGCGAGCCGTCCTTCTTGTTCCATTCGCCGCGGGAGCGGGCAATGGAACCATTGGGATCCTTCGTTTCAATCACCGAGCCGTCGAGCGTGATGCGCTCATCGCCTCGCTTGCGCGGATAGATGACGGCGTCTTTCTCGACGCGCAACGAGAACTTCATGTTCATGGGCGCCCCCCCATCCTTGGTCGCGCGCCCCGGGGTACGGTCCTCGACAAAGATCCAATTGCCGTTCAATGCGCGCATTTTTTCGTCCTGCGCACTGGCGGCCAAGGTCGAGCCGACGAGTAGCAGGAACGCCAGATAAGAGATTTGCTTCGACATTCGGTCGAATCTGAACTGAGCCGTGGTGGATGTCTTGGAAAAATGCGCAACGACCATTGATTCACCGAATGATGTTGGCTCAGCCAGGAAAGTTGTCGACGAATTACCAGCGAGTTTGCGGAAGTCTCAGGGCGACTGCATCAGGCTTTTCGGAAGCGGTCCTTTTCTTTCTGAGTCAAGCCGGTGCAGTCCGAAAGTTTCAGCTCTTTGAGTGATTTCAGACCAAAGAGCGGACTCAGGTCCTTCACTTCGTAGGTTGCATTCAGTTTCAGCTTCCTGAGCTTCTTCAAACTGGCCAGAGGGCCGATTTCCTTGATGAACCCCCAATAGAATTCGAGAACCTGCAGCTTGGTAAGTTTGGACAACGGACTCAGGTCGGTGATCGATCCGTCGGTCAGGCTGAGGCTTTCGAGTCGCGTCAGTTTTGACAGCGGAGTGATGTCGGTCTGATCGTCGCTTTGGAGAGCCAAGTGCTTGAGTTTGGTGAGCCCGGACAGTGGCTCCCAATCTTTGATCGGCCCCTGGATGTGCAATGACTTCAGGTTGGTCAGCGGGCGCAAGAATTCGAGCTCGGTAACACCATCGCCGGTGATCTCCAATTCTCGCAAATCGGTAAGCTGTCCGATCGGCCCAAGATCAACATCTCGGACACTGCCGATCGCCAGGGAGTGCAATTGCCTAAACCCGGCCAGTGGCGAGAAATCGGTAATCGCGACTGCGTTCACCTGGAGGGACTCGAGGCGTTCGAGTTTCCCGATTGCGTCGGGAATGGACGTCGGATCCCAACCGATGGTGCCCAATTGCAGTTCGGTGTTGCCATCCTTGCGAGCCGCCCTGATGGCGGCACGAGCTTTCTTGAGGGATTCGTCTATTGCCATGGTTTGTGCTGCTGCGGTTCTTCGAGTGTCTACGCCGATCCCCTCGCGCAAGCAATCGGTTTCGAGCTTCCCCTCCAGAGCAGTTGAACGTTGTCGCAGCAAGGTGCGGCGTGCATCGTGCGACATCTCACGTGATGAAAAGATTCTTCCGACTTCTCGGTTCCATCGGTGTTCTCCTGTTTCAATTTCCCACCGATGCCGCTCCGGCCCTGGTGTTCCGTGCGGGCGCCGCCACGAGCAATATCACACCGGACTTGGGCACCCCCCTGATCGGCGGATTTAATCCCCGCGGATCGACGCACATTCATGACGATCTGAACGCACGTTGTCTGGTGTTGGATGACGGCGCGACGAAACTGGCCTTTGCCATCGTGGACAACGTGCAGTTTCCCCGGGAGATTCATGACGGGGCGAAGGAGTTGATTCACGAGGCAACGGGGTTACCGAAGGAGAGTATCCTCATCGCGGCGACGCACACGCATTCCGCACCAAGTCTGCGCGGTCCGAGTTACACGGTGTTGGGCGAACCGTGGGATGATTATCAGAAATTTGTCGTTCGCCGAATTGCCGATGGCGTGCGGCGGGCATTGAACAACTTGGAGCCGGCGCGCGTTGGCTGGGGCGTGGGCAACGTGCCCGATCATGTCTTCAACCGCCGTTGGTTGCTCAAGGGCGGGCAAAAGGTGGAGAGTCCGTTTGGCGTCAAGGAGACGGCAGTGATGAATCCCGGCCGTTTCGTGAAGCAACTCCTCAAACCCGCCGGCCCGGTCAACTCGAAGGCCTATTTCATCTCGGTCGAGGCGACCGATGGTCGGCCGATCGCGTTGCTCGGAAACTATTGGTTGCACTATGTCGGCCGGACGATGAGGGGGCACATATCGGCGGACTATTTCGGTATCTTCAGCGAGCGCATGAAGGAACTGCTCGGTCGCTCCGGTCAAGACCCGCCCTTCGTGGGTATGCTCTGCAACGGGGCCAGCGCCGACGTGAATAACAACGACTACGCCAACTACGGCAAACAACGTCGCTACGAGCCTTACGAGAAGATGCGGGAAGTGGCCGAAGACATCGTGCAGGAGGTGTTGCACGTCCGTAAGACGATTGAGCATCGGGATTGGGTAAAACTCGGAGCGGCGCAGGCGGACGTGCAATTGAAACGGCGGCGGCCGAGCCCGGAACTGGTCGCGCGCTGCCGAAGGTTGCTCGCCAACCCGCAACCTGATTCAAAGGATTACAATCGCCAGGCCACTTTCGCGCGACGCGCTCTCGACGCAGCCGAATGGCCGGCCACCACCGATGTACTCGCCCAGACCTTTCGCATTGGAGATCTTGGAATCGCCTCGTTGCCGTTTGAGATCTTCACCGAGATCGGATTCGAGATTCAGAAACGCAGTCCCTTCAAGGAGACCATCGTCATCGAACTTGCCAACGGCGGCCTCGGTTATCTCCCGTCTCCCCGCCAACACGACCTCGGAGGTTACGAAACCTGGCTCACCGTCAACAGTGTCGAGAGAGGCGCGTCACCCAAGTTGGTCGACAAGTTGAGCGAGTTGTTTTCGAAGTTGAAGAAATGAACCAGCAGGAACATCTTTGACGATTCCGTGACCAAGCCCCACCAATCTACTCTCAATCGCCGCGAGCTGTTGCGCATCGGTGGCTTGAGCTCACTCGGGCTCACCATGCCGTCATTGCTGTCGGCGACGGAGACGAAGGGCGGTTCATTCGGACGGGCAAAGTCCTGCATCATCCTGTTCCTCGGGGGTGGCCCGCCGCAGCACGAGACTTTTGATCCCAAGCCCGATGCCCAGTCGGCTTATCGTGGCACCTTCCGGCCGATTTCGACGAGCGCGGACGGGATTCAGTTCTGCGAGTTGCTGCCGTTGACGGCGCGTTGGGCGCATCGAATGACCGTCATTCGGTCCATGAACACGGGGACGAATTTTCACGCGGTCAGCGGTTACCAGATGATGACCGGCCACGTGCATCCCGCGGGTCGCGATGTGCCGCCCTCACCGAAGGACTGGCCGCACATTGGGGCGATGGTGGCGGCGTTCAAGCCGAGTGAGCGTTCGCCGCTTTCCAGCGTCACCTTGCCGGAGCCGGTCGTGAACAATCCGGGCATTCTCTGGCCGGGACAGAATGGCGGCTTCATGGGGCGGACGTGGAATCCGACGCTGTTCAGATGCGATCCCTCCGCGCCGGATTTCCGGCTGGATTCGCTGAGCCTGCCGGACGGGATGTCGGTCGAACGACTTTCCGGACGCATGGGTTTGATGCGGGAGTTGGACCAGCAGGTGAAACGCACGGAAAAGGGTGACGCCATCGACGGGCTCAACACCACCCAGCAACAGGCATACGAATTGTTGACTGCCAGTACCACGCGTCGCGCGTTTGAACTCGACCGGGAAACCTCCTCCGTGCGCGATCGCTATGGCCGGCACAAGTTTGGGCAAAGCGCACTGCTTGCCCGCCGCTTGGTCGAGGCTGGTGTGCGTCTGGTGCAGGTCAATTTCCCGCGTGAACCCGGCGACCTCAGTTCGCCTAATCCGCTTTGGGATACCCATCGCAAAAACGACGATCGCCTGAAGAACAATCTTTGCCCGCCCTTCGATCGCGCTTTCGCTGCCTTGATGCAGGACCTCGAGAATCGCGGTCTGTTGTCCGAAACGCTCGTGGCCGTCTTCGGCGAGTTCGGAAGAACGCCGAAATTCAATGTCCACGGCGGTCGCGATCATTGGGGCGCGTGTTTCTCAATGGCACTTGCGGGTGCGGGAATCGAAGGCGGACGCGTCATCGGTGCCAGCGACCGTGATGGCGCCTATCCCGTGGAACGCCCGGTCCGCGCCGCCGAACTTTCGGCGACGCTCTATCATCTGCTCGGCATCGATCCTGCCCGCATGTTTCACGATCGTCTCAATCGACCGCTGCCCATCGCCGACGCTTCGCCGATGCGGGAGATCGTCGGCTAACTACTCGTGCAGCAATCCAATTGCAAGATGGGCCATGGATTCCAAGGCTGTCTTCACGGCGG
>JBMYQZ010000035.1:0-16768 GCA_049601855.1 Limisphaerales bacterium
GGTATTCAGCAGCACCACGTCCGCCTGGTTCTCGTCGTCGGCCAGCGCATATCCCTTGGCCACGAGCTGAGCGGCGACCGCTTCACTGTCGCGCTCGTTCATCTGGCAGCCGTAGGTTTTGATAAATACGCTTGGCATCGTGTCAGCGGCTGTTTCGACCGCCAAAGGACCGGGGAAACTAGGACAAGCGGCGGGGGATGGGAAGCAGTAATCAGTGATCGGTAACCAGTAATCAGTCGTACGCAGGAACCGATTACTGAACACTGGTTACTGATCACTTTCTGACATTTCCCTTTAAAAGCCCGCGCGCTTCGTGGCTCAATCCGCCCGTGTTTGAATTGCTCGCAACCGCCGGCCAGTCGCGCGCACGACGCGGCCGCATCACGACCACGCGTGGGAAGATTGAGACTCCCGCGTTCATGCCCGTGGGCACGCAGGCCAGCGTGAAGGCGCTCGACAACCGTGAACTGGAGGAAATGGGCTCCCAGATCATCCTCGGGAACACCTACCACCTGAATATTCGTCCCGGCATGGACATCATGGAGCAGGCCGGTGGTCTCCATAAGTTCATGAACTGGAACAAGCCGATCCTCACGGATAGCGGCGGCTTTCAGGTCTACAGCCTCGCGCGAATTCGCAAAGTGAAGGAACACGGTGTGGAATTTCGCTCTCACCTCGACGGCTCGAAACTCTTCCTCGGCCCGAAGGAATCGATGGAGATCCAACGCATCATCGGCTCCGATATCGCGATGGTGTTCGATGAATGCCCACCGCACGGCTGTCCCGAGGAAGAAGTGAAACAAGCCGTCGAACGAACCATCCGCTGGGCCGCCGAATGCCTGGAACAACCCCGAGCCGAGGGGCAGCAATACTTCGGTATCGTGCAGGGCGGCTGCATCCCTGAACTCCGTGAACGCTGCGCCAAGGAACTGGTCGCTATGGACTTCGACGGCTATGCCATCGGCGGCGTGAGCGTCGGCGAACCAGAACCGGAGATGATGCAGGCCATCGAACTCAGCGAGCCCCATCTCCCTGCTGATCGCGTTCGTTATGCCATGGGGCTCGGCACACCTGCGCAAATGGTGGAACTCATCGCTCGCGGGGTGGATATCTTTGACTGTGTTCTTCCCACTCGCGTTGCCCGGAATGGAACTGCCTACACGAGCAAGGGCGCCTACAACATCAAGGGCGGCTTCGTGAAAGCTGACTTCACGCCGATCGAAGAAGGTTGCGCATGTTTCACCTGCCGTAATCACACCCGCGCCTACGTCCGGCATTTATTGAACGTGAACGAGATTCTTGGCCTTCGGCTGGTGAGCATCCACAACTCCCATATGTTTCTGAAGCTGATGGTGGATATTCGCGCGCATCTCGATGCCGGCACGTTTGATGAGTTTCGGAAGGAATTCATCGCGGGTTATGTCCCCACCTCCAAAGTTCTCGCCCAACGCGCGAACGCTGATCAGGCTTCCAGCCAGATCACCTGATACGGAGCCAATACCAATCGTCCTTGATCGATGGTCACGGTTTGGTCCGTGAGGAGGTTGCGTCGACCAACGCGATAGTCGAACTGGGACGCGTCGAGCGAAAGTTTCCGATCGCTGAAGTTGTGCAGGCAATAGACGCGGTGCTTCTGATTCAGTGAGGTGCGTTTGATGACGAAGGCCTTGGGACCGGCGTCGATGATTTCCTGGCTGGCGTTGGGGTGGAAGACCTTGAGCTTACCGCGGCGTTGGAGGGCGTCGAGGTAGCGGAAGAAGATCTTACGATGGTGGGTGTCGTGGTCGTGGAGGAGATCGCCCAATTCGCGCTCTTGCCATTTGCGTCGGTTGATCGTGCGGTTGGCTCCGGTCTGTTCGACGCCTTCATGGTAGTTCGTTGTGGCGGTGAGGCTGTGGAAGTAGACGGCGGGCATGCCGCGCAGGGCCATGGCGGCCAATTGGGAACACATGAAACGATCCATGCTCACGAGGCTGCCGGTGTCATGGCTTTCGGCGAGGGCGGAGTAGTAGGTGATGTTCAGCTCGTAGGGCTTTTCGCTGCCGTCGGGCATCTTGCGGAAGTTTACCTTGCCGCGTCTCTCCTGGACCTGCTTGACGAGGAAGTTGAGTTCCTGGTCGGACAGGATGCCCTGCAAGGGACGCACGCCGATGCCGTCGTGTGAGGCGGTGAAATTGAAGAAGGTGCAGTTGCCGGGCAACACGGGTAGCGATTGGGCCCAGCGAGTGAGGTGGGTCGTGTCTCCGCGCAGCAGCGCGTGCAACAACAGCGGAGGGAGGCTGAAGTTGTAGACCATGTGCGCCTCGTCGCCGTCGCCGAAGTAGCTGATGTTTTCCTCGTGCGGGACATTTGTCTCGGTGAGGAGCAGGACTTCGGGGGCGAGCACGGTGAGGATGTCGCGGTAGAGCTTGATGACCTCGTGGGTTTCGTCGAGGTGCAGGCAGGTGGTGCCGATTTTCTTCCACAGGAAGGCGACGGCATCCAGGCGCACAATCCGGGAACCGTGTGAGATGTAGAACAACAGGATGTCGAGGAATTCGAAGAAGACATCCGGGTTCATCCAATTCAAGTCGACTTGGTCGGCGCTGAAGGTGGTCCAAACGTGGGATTCGCCGAGACGGGTGTGATACTCGGTCAACAACGGCGAGGTGCGGGGTCGCGTAACTTGAGAGAGGTCCGTCTCCGGTTCTTCCTCGATGAAGTAATCGCGGCCCGGTTGGTGGCCTTGGATGAATTGCCGGAACCACGGGCTCTCGCTGGAGCAGTGATTCAACACGAGGTCGAACATCAGTTCGAAATGTCGACCGAGGGCATCCACTTGTTTCCAATCGCCGTAGGCTGGATGCACTTGCCGGTAGTTGACCACGGAGAATCCGTCGTCCGATGTCCACGGCGAGAAGGGCAACAGGTGGATCGTCTTGATCGCGCCCTTCAAATGCTGGGCGGCGAAGCGGGTCAGCGCTTCGAAAGGTGTGCCATCATCAGAGCGGACCATGTCGGCGTAGGTGATGAGCACCGCGTCCTTCTGACTCCAACGTTCCACGTTGTCCCGGTGGGTGATGCCGACTCCGTAGCGGCCGAAGACCATCCGTAATCGTTCGAGCGCGTCATCGACATGATCCGGATACAGCGTCTCCAGGCGCCGGCGGAAGCGCTGCATGTTGTCATGGGAAACTTCGATGTGCATCAGTCCATGCCGATCAGGTTGGAGAGCAAAGTGCGCAGGCTGTTGCGCACGGAGCTGTAGCTGTAGAAGCGTCGGGCAAGCTCGTAGTTGTAGTCGACCATCTCCTGTCGATAAGCCTCGTCGAAGAGCACGCGGTTGACCTCGTCGATATTGCGGTTGGTGACAAAGCCGCTGATCAGCGGAACGCGAAATCCTTTGGGTTCGATATCCTGGATGAAGATCGAGTAACGATTCACGACGATGGGCACGCGGAAATAGAGCGCTTCCAGGAAGGCGTTGCCAAAGCCTTCATAAGTGCTCGGATAGGTGACCAGGTCCGCGTGCGGATAAAGATCCCAGAGCGTGTACATCTTGCGGCCCTTGGAATCGTTGTGTCGGTATTCGCTCACGCGATCGGATATGAAACGGAGATCCACGCCCTCTTCCCGAGCCAGCTCGATGAGCATGTTCTGATACTCTAAGCCCTCGTCACCGGCCTCGTGGGAGATGACCAGCTTGCACTTCGGGTTGTTGAGCATGCCGACCAGCTTGATCGCGTGTTCAATGCCCTTGCGGGGAACGATCCGCGTTGGTTGCAGGATGAAGATGTCGTCGTCAGCCATTCCCAGTTCGCGACGGGCATCCTCGGAATAATCGTCGATCCCTGGCGGCGGCTCTTCAAAGTCGAACACGTTCGGAATCAACAAGGAACTGACGCCCTTGCGCAACGAAAGTTGTTCCTGGGCTTGTTGGTTGATGACTGCGTGTCGGATCGCTGGATTCCGTGGGGGAAATGCCATGTCGAGGTAATCCTGCACGGCGTTGATCGCGAAGCGGTCGCGCTCCCAATAGAAGTCGTGATTGTGGGAAATCGTCGGGATCTGCGTTTCGGTGATGAACTCGGTCAAGGCCACTCCAAACGGAACGTGCATTGGAATCGTCAACACATTCTGCGGGATCAGCACGTCGATGTCATATTGATCGACGAACTTGTAGAGCGTCGACTTGAGATATTCCGCCACCTCCCGGATGCGGCGGCTGACCAGACGACTGCGCTTGTTGGTGCCCCAGATGCGTTGGTTGATCCACTCGTTCTCGGAGTCGGTAAAGTGCGCTTCCGGTACGCAATAGCTTACGCCCGGATTGCGATCCAGCAGGCCGGCATACCAGTGACTGACGTTCTTGTCCTCCCAGAGAATTTCCGCCCACTTGGCGCTCTCCAGAGAGACCCCGTCATTGCCCGCGAACCTCGTGGAAACAAAGCCAATTCGCTTGTCGCTGGAATACGCCATTCCGTGGCGCGAACTTAGCCTCCGTGGTTCCGAATGAACAACATTGTTTGTCATCGGGGCGAATTACGTTGTCCGAAATGAGCCGAACCGTTACTTACGAAGACTGTTGGTCCGGTGGTTCTCCAACCTTCGCGGGCCGTATTAAAAATTTTCATGGCTGCCATCGATAAGACATTCGAAGAAGTGTTCGCACGGGCGCCGCGTTTCCGAGATGAGATCGCGAAATCACGCGAGATTCTATTGGCGAATCTCGCGATGACCGGCGAAATACCGGCGCCCACATTCAAGGAAAACCTGCGCGGTCGGTTCCTGATGGATCGATTCCGCGAGTGCGGTTTGGATCACGTTTCACAGGACGAAGTTGACAATACCTGCGCGGTGCTGACCGGGTCTGACGGCGAACCAAACATCCTCCTTGCCGCTCACCTGGACACCTTGTTTCCGGAATCGGTTGATCACACCTTGACGGTTGATACCGAAACGGTTCGTGGCGCGGGGGTGGCGGACAATAGTCTTGGCGTCGCTTTCCTTGCCACGCTCCCCAACCTGCTGGAGAAACTCGACCTGCAGCTCAAATCCAACCTCATACTCGCCGGCGTCACTCGTGGAATCGGGCGGGGCAATATCGAGGGCATGAACTTCTTTCTCGACCACTACGACCGGCCACTCACCGCCGGCGTCTGCGTCGAAGGAGTTGAACTTGGTCGGCTGAGTTTTTCCTCGCTCGACATGCTGCGGGCGGAAATTACCTGTGTGATTGACGACGACGACGACCTGCAGGAGATCGGCGCGAGCGGCGCGGTCGGGATTCTCAGTGACATCATCGACCACATTGCGCGCATTCCAATTCCACAGAAGCCCAAGACGAAGATCATCCTCGGTTCCTGCACCGCCGGTAAAGGCTACAACATTGTCGCCCGCACTGCTTCGCTTCGGCTGGAGGTGCAGAGCGAAGAGGTTGGCTTGGTTTCCAGCATTGAGGAACAGCTGAAGGAAATTGTCGCCGAAGTCGAATCGGTCTCCGGTGCCAAGGTTGCAATGGAAACGATCGCTCGGCGAGAACCGGGCGGGTTGGGGTTCAGCGATCCACTCACTGTGGCCAGCCGTCGAATAATGGATACTTTGGAGATCGAGCCGGAGATCGAGCCGAGCACCAGCGAACTTTCCGCTCTCATCGCGCACGACGTCCCCGGGGTCACCCTCGGAATTACGAAGCGCGTTGATACTGTGGATGACAGTTCGGAATGCGTGGAGATCGAACCGATGGCTGCCGGCATGGCTCAACTGATCACCTTGTTGGTCGCAATCGATGGAGGACTGCTCGATGGCTGAGAAAAAAACCTGGCTCGAACGGAACACTTTCCACCACGCCCAATTCTGGGATCTCCTTGAGCTGATCAAGGAAAAGGAAAAGAAGGACCTGAAGATTTCCCTCTGCATTCCAACGCTCAACGAGGAGAAGACGATCGGGAAGGAAATCGTCATCTTCAAATCGGAGCTGATGAATCGTTATCCGCTCGTGGATGAGTTCGCCGTGATCGATTCTGGATCAACGGACAAGACTCGCGAAATCGCCGCCGAGTTTGGCGCGGACGTTTATCTCGCGGAGGACATTCTGCCTGAGGTCGGAGACAAGAAGGGCAAGGGCGAAAATCTTTGGAAGGCGATTTACCAGTTGAAGGGCGACATCATCGTCTACGTGGACGCGGACATCAAAAACATCCACCCGCGCTTTGTCTACGGTCTGGTCGGTCCGCTGATCCAGAACGACGAGACGCAATACGTGAAGGCATTCTATGATCGTCCGCTGGCATTCTCGCAGGGATTGCGTCCGAGCGGTGGCGGTCGCGTTACCGAGATCTTGGTGCGTCCCTTGTTCTCGATGTTCTTTCCGGAACTCTCCGCCATCATCCAGCCGCTCTCGGGCGAATACGCCGTTCGGCGTCCCGTGCTGGAAAAGATCGCGTTCCCGATCGGTTACGGTGTCGAGACCTCGCACATCCTCGATGTTTACAAACAGTTCGGCATGGAGGCCTTTGCGCAATGCGACCTCGATCGCCGGATTCACCGGAATCAGACGACGATCGCGCTCGGCAAAATGTCCTTCGGCATCCTGCAAAGTTTCATGAATCGGATGGAAGCCTTTGGGTACATCAAGGAGATGCCGGAGATCAGCCGGATCTATCGGCACTTCATGGCGCAGGACGAGTCCTACGAATTGAAGGAGATCGAGATCAAGGAAGAGGAGCGTCCGCCGATGATCACGATCGATGCCTACAAGAAACGCTTCCGCATCGCGGACTGAGCCGTGCGCGTCGCCGTTCTCCATTATCACCTGCGCCGTGGCGGGGTGACACGTGTCATTGAGACGGCTTACGAGGCGCTGCGCGAACACGATGTCGAACTCTTGGTCTTGGCCGGCGAAGCCCCTCCGGAACTTGATTTGCCTGCCGAAGCATTCGCCGTCATTCCCGGGTTGGGATATCGCGAAGATTTCAATCTTGAAGCCGCCGGTTACCTGAAGCAACAGGTCGAAGCCGCCGCCCAGAGACACTGGGGCGCGCCGCCGGACATCTGGCACGTTCACAACCACAGCTTGGCCAAGAATCTGGAAGTGCCGTGGATGGTTTCGCGTTGGGCTGAGGAGGGTCGGCGACTGCTACTGCAACCTCACGACTTCGCCGAGGATGGCCGTCCCGCGAACTATCTCAAATTACAGGAACTGACGGCGGAACTCTATCCCGTCGGCCCGAACGTCTTGTACGGCCTGCTCAATTCCCGTGATCGAGAATTGTTGAATCGAGCCGGAGTACCGACCGACCAGACGGTTCCCTTGCCAAACGCTGTGCGTGGGTTCGCCACAGGTCACGACCCGATCAACCCGCAGGAGTTCGGGGCCGAAAAGCTGATTCTGTATCCCAGCCGTTCGATTCGCCGTAAGAATTTGGGCGAGGTATTGCTGCACGCTGCCGTCGCCGACGAAGGCACGAGGTTGGGCTGTACCTTGGCTCCGGAGAATCCCACGGCTTTGCCAATCTATGAGCGCTGGACCGCGGTTGCCGATGAACTGGGGTTACCAGTCGAGTTCAATCTCGGTCCGCGCAGTGGCGCGTCTTTGGAATCCATGTTGGCTGGCTCGGAGGCGATCATCACCACGAGCGTTGCCGAAGGTTTTGGACTGGCATTCCTTGAACCGTGGCTCGCCAATCGTCCGCTGGTTGGCCGCAATCTTCCGGACATCACCGGCGATTTCAGCGAACTCGGTGTCGATCTCTCGGCCCTCTACGAAACCCTTCCCGTGCCGGTCGAATGGGTGGGTGAAAAGGAACTGCAGGATACATATGATCGCGAAGTGACGGCCTACTTCGAAGCCTATCAAAGGCCCTGCGATGATTTGCGATTCGATCGTGACACGATTGATTTCGGCAAGCTGAGTGAAACCTTGCAGGAGAACGTCATCTCGCGAGTGCTCAACGACAGCGATGCCCGCGAACGTGTTGCATCCTTGCAACTGAGTTCACCGGAAACGATCGCCGCCAATCGCCGGGCGGTAGCTGAGAATTTTGGAGTCGGCGACTACGGCCAGCGGTTGGCCGGCTATTACCAGCGTCTGCTGGAGGCGCCGATGGAAAAAGTCGATTGGCTCGATCCGAATCGCTTGCTCGACGAGTTTCTTGATCCTGCGAGATTCAACTTGTTGCGAACCTGACGTGGACACCGACGAACAAATCCGAAATCTCTATCGCCGGCTTTCGAATCCCTTGAAGGCCAAGCCGACCGTGACTCCAGCGTCGATCCATCCGACCGAGGGAATTCGCGCCGTGATCTTCGATGTCTACGGCACGTTGATCTGTTCCGGTGTCGGCGATATCAGTCTCGCTGAGGCAAGCGGCCGCGACGGGCTGATCCGCGACATGGTCGGACGATTGGGGCGAACGGTCACCTCGTCCAGTGATGTGTCCGTCTTGTTCAATGGGATGATCAAACTGGATCATGCGCAATCGCGTGCGAAGGGAATCGATTTTCCAGAGATCGATATTCGGCACATCTGGCAGAGCTTCTTCGACAAGTTCGTGAGTGAACCCATCTCAGCAGATGAACTGCGAATGTTTGCGACCGAATTCGAATGCCGCGTCAATCCGGTGTGGCCCTACGATGATCTGGTTCGCGTGCTGAGTGACCTCAAGCAACGCGGAATGCCGATGGGCATTGTCTCCAATGCGCAATTCTACACACCGTTGATGTTGGAGGCTTTCGTCGAGAGCGATCTGGTGACGATTGGATTCGATCCTCGCTTGTTGGTCTGGTCCTTTGAACATCAGCACGGCAAACCCAGCCTGCATTTGTTCGAAGAGCAAGCGCGCCGGCTCCGGGAACATCATTCGCTTACACCTGAGCAGTGCCTCTATGTCGGGAACGACATGCTCAAGGACATTTGGGCGGCTGATCAGGTCGGATTCAAGACGGTGCTCTTTGCTGGCGATCAACGTTCACTTCGCCTCCGGGAAGACGACGAACGCTGCGCGCTGAAGCCAGAAGCGACAATTGTGGAGCTGCCACAGCTACTTGAGCTGATCCACTAGTTCCTTCACCCCGGCTGTCACCATGTCCTCGACGTTGGGCTTCCAACGATCGCCGGTGACGCCGTAGACGGCCATGGAGGTGTGACCTTCGTAGCCGCCTTCCTTCAATACTCGCAGTGACGGAATGTAGGCCATCACGTCGTTGCAATACGCCGTGACCCAGGTCTTCGCCCCGTGTAGCTTTTTGAATTTGATGGAGAAATCTACGACGACTTCACCGCCCATCGTGATCCAAAGCAGGTCGCCGAGGCGCCAGGCCTGCAGCGGATAGGGGTAGGTCTTGTCGAGTTTGTCGGCGGCCTTGAGCTTGATCATTCGGGTAGCCCAGCGACCTCGATAGTTGTTTGTTTTCTTGGCCAGCTGGGCCAACTCCTCGTCCGAGGGGAGGGCGTCGATTTCCAGATGAACGGTCTTCAACTTCGTGGTCATCGTTGGAGCGAGCACCTCGGTTTTGGCCATCAACGTTTCATCGACAGCCGAGGCCAGCATGCGGCCGTATTGTTCGGCGTTGCGGATCTGGCGTCGGGGAAGGGGATTCACGTCGCCGCCACAACCGGCGCTGAAGATTGCGGTCGCGGTGGGGTGAGCCTTCTCCAAATCGATCTGCGCCCAGCCGGAGTAGTCACCGGTGAATTCGTAAATACCCAGCACCGTGCTGTGGCAGGCATATCCGAACACGACTGCTTTCAGTTCGGTGCCCTGGTAAGCCGCCAAGACCGGTACGTCGTGATCAACGGGTCCTTTGATGGTGTTGGCCAGGCGGGCGGCAGGTACGCCGGCGCTGGGATTCTCCCGACGATTCACCCCGAAGCGGGAGGTGCCGACGCCGTGACGTAGTTCGACTGGCTCAAGCTTTTCGAATGCCTCGGCGACGATCCCGCAGATTTGATCTTCGAGTTTGGCCGAGTAGGCGTTGATCACCTGGTAGTGCGCGTCATTCAGCGGATAAATGTCATACAAACCGCCTCGCAAAACCGGGCCGGTGTGCGTGTGGGAGGCGTTGATCATGATCTGATCGGGACTGAGATTGTGGGACTTCTTCAGGCGCGCCTTGATGGTCGTGTAGATGGATTTGGTCATGCCCAAGGTGTCCGTGCCGATGATCACGGCGCGTTCGCCTTGGGCGTCCTCGAGCGCGAGCGCCTTCGCCCAGAGGGAGTGAATCTTGCCTTCGCTCGGCTTAGTGCGTCCACCATACCCGGCCATCCAGATCGGTTTTTGAGGGGTGATATCGACGCGGGCAGTGCCGGCTTTCCAAGTGGCGGCATCGATCGAGGTGAGGACGAAGCAGAGCAGTGCAATGTTGATTCGTGTCAGGGTGTGCATGGACGGAGGGTTGAGCAACCATTTCGGGGAGCAAGTCTTTTTCGCGAGATTGCCCGATGTCTTCTGATGACCGATGATGCCGCGATGAAACCGATGATCGTCTTGCTGCTGGCCGTATGCGGAGTCTTGGCGCATCCGGTTTCGCAGGTGGCGGTGCGGGTTAATATTCTCAGTAATCGCGTGGATGTCGTGATGCACGTGAAGGCGGAGGATCTGGTCTGGTTTCACAATCTGACCAATCAAACGGAGGTGATCGTGGAGGCGCAGAAACTTCGGTCCGCTGCCAAGCTGCATCGGGGCTTTTTGCTGAATCATTTTCGTGTATTCGGTTCCGCCGCCGTCCCCCTGCCGGGAGAAGTAACACGCTACGATGATTCGGTCATTGCGACGGAGGGGCTGAGTCCGGCCGCGCTGAAGACGGCGGATATCCGATATCAACTGTCCTACGAACTGGATTCACCGGAACCCTGGCTGACTTTCGAGCAGGACTTCGGTGGCGACACCGCCACCGTGCCGGCCATGATGGAACTCGACGTGCATCATCTGGGCGTGCGAATCGGCCAGCCGGTCACCCTACCGGAGAACGCTCCGCGTTGGGTGCGATTGGATTGGGTAAACGGTCCAACAATTCCTCCCAAGAACCTCGCCGAAATCCGCCAGCGAAAAACGGAGGCCGTGCAAAAGAAGCTCGGGCTCGTTGACGATCTTGGTGTGTATTCGTTCATTCACATCGAACGAACGAACATTCGGCTCGAGTTGCTGATGCCGTTGTGGAAGTGGCG
Source organism: Limisphaerales bacterium (assembly GCA_049601855.1). Lineage (GTDB taxonomy): Bacteria > Verrucomicrobiota > Verrucomicrobiia > Limisphaerales > JAYPXF01. Next base: position 11,150 of record JBMYQZ010000035.1, read on the forward strand.
AACGTTGTCGGAATTGCACCCGTTGGCCGTTGTCCATATCAATGGCAAACGCGTTGCCGGCAGCTTGGATCGGCGTTCATTTCACTCGCCGGCAGAAACGGATATTGGGGACGATAAACATGGCTTCACCAATGAGAAACACGCCCGAATTGCCTTGATGATGAACTACCAGACTGATGTTCCACTGAAGGAAATCCGATTCGAATGGCGCGCCTTTAGCAAAGCCATTCCCTTCCTGAAATCAATGATCCTGGTGCCTGGTCGGAATCCGACGCAGACCTATTTCACGAATGAGCGGCGGACTTTCGTTTGGCGAGCAAAGACCCCGCTCCTCGAACTTTCGGAAGAGGATCATTGGGGGCACCGGCATCTCGCCGGACGGATCATCGTTCACGAGATCAAATCCCGTGGCATCATTCGGTCGCTACAAAAGTAAGCGTCATTTCCAACTGACAATTCACCTTCGCTCTGGCTCCATCGGTCCCGGAATCCCTTATGGCCAAAGAGACCAGCAATGACGTGCCGATGCGGGAGGTGCTTGGTGATTACTCCAACAATCCCCTCTTACCGGGCAGCGTGTTTTCGATGCTCACACCCGCCACCGGTGTGCGGGTGCAGATGGATTTCACGGAATCCGAATTGGCTCGATTGAATCGCAGCAGCAGTCTCGATATCGCCTCGCAGCAACAGGAGAAGAAGGTTTGGAGCGAGGGGCACGGCACGGAGCTTCTGAAACAGGAAACGGAATACCTGAAGAGTTTTGAGCAACTGAAGATGCGCTTGCCGGACGTCTGCAAGGTGACCGAGGTGGAAGAGGAACCGGTCAAGCGTCTGTTGCGATCCTACTTCAGTTTTCGGATGATGATGGAGTTCATCGAGATTCTTGTGCCGCCGCGGCGTTCTTTCGAGAAGACGGAGAACGACGGGACCCGAGATTTGATCGAAGACCTGACTGAATCGTTCCGCAAAGTGACGCTCGCGGCCTGGTCCGTTTTCTTTCCGCGCACCGACCACAACCTGAAGGCGGACGCCGCGACGCAGTTCTGGCTGGCCTGTCTATGTTCCGGCAAACCGGAGGAGATGGTGGGTGGTTGCGTGAGTCTCTACCAACGGAGTCACCAAGATCGGCTCCGGATGCTGAATCGTTCCTACGACAAACCGAAGAAGGATATCCGGATGAAGGATGTCGTGGATGAATACATCGAGCAAGCGCCGGACAAATTTGAAGGTTTGCACAAAACGGCGGACCCTTACCTGAAGGCCGGCGTGGAGAATCATTTTGCCGAGATTATTCGCATCTGCGGCAAGCTGGAGCTGTCGTTTCCGGTCATCTACTATCTTGAGTTTTTGGTCGGTGAAATCTGCCGTTGCCTCGCGATCATGGATGGCAACCAGTCGGCCAAGGACAGCCGCTTCCTGAGCTTTCTGCTCGATGGTATTCGCGAACTCACGCGCCAGGAGGCGATGGCGTTCAGTCGCACGACCGTCACCGATCACGAGAGTCTGGATCAGGTCTTGGTCGAACTCGACGAGCTCATCGGCATGCGCCAGGTGAAGTCGAAAGTCCGGGAGATAACCAACTTTGCGCAGCTGCAGCAGACGCGCGTGCAACACGGGTTCGGTCCCTTGCCGGCGGCTTATCACACTGTGTTTACCGGCAATCCGGGCACTGGTAAAACCACCGTTGCCCGATTGATGGGGCGGATCTACAAGTCGCTCGGCATCCTGAAGAAGGGCCACCTCATCGAGTGTGATCGCGCCTCGCTCGTGGCGGAGTACGTGGGGCAGACCGCACCGAAGACCCACGCAATGGTTGAGTCTGCCTTGGACGGGATCTTGTTCATCGACGAGGCCTACACCTTGGCTGGCGGGGAGAAAGATTTTGGACAGGAAGCGATCGACACGTTGTTGAAACGGATGGAAGACCATCGCGATCGGTTGGTGGTGATTGTGGCCGGTTACCCGGAACCGATGAAGAAGTTCATCGACACCAATCCGGGGCTCGAGTCGCGCTTCACGCGCTACGTGGATTATCCAGATTACTCACCGCAGCAACTGGCTCGCATCTTTAATTCCATCTGTGGCGAACACAGCCTGCAGCTTACGCCGGGCTTGCGTGAGAAGGTGCTGCATCACTTCACGCACACCTATCGGCATCGTGACGACAAATTCGGCAATGCCCGTCTGGTCCGCAATTGTTTCGAGTCCATCATCGGTCGCCAGGCCACGCGAATTGCCGACGCCCGCGAGGTGACGGGAGAACTGCTCTGTCAGCTGGAGGAAAACGATTTGAAGAGCGCTGCTGAACGTTCCCTTTCGGAATACCGTAAAGCCGGGAAAGGATACGTGATCTTCTGCGAATACTGCGGTGAGAAATACGGCTGGCAGCCGGATATGACTTTCCAGCACGCCGTCTGCGACAAATGCAACCACCACTACAACGCCGAATATGGCGAACTGGTGGCGGGTTGATCGGCGTCTCGCCGTAGGACGGACATTCCTGTCTGATTGAAAGAAGGATGTGAAAGAAGACGGACAGGAATGTCCGTCCTACTCGGTTCAGCGTTGAGCTACTTCTTGGTTTGCACTTCCACCTCAAGTTGAGGACGGGCTTCGCGCAGGGCGGAAAGCAGTTTTTGATCGACCGGCTTTTTCTTGGCGTCGATGGAAAGCGTTTTCAGTGTCGGAATGGTCGCGATCGCTTGCATGTGTTTGGTCTCCAATCCGTTGATATTCTCCACGGTCAATTTCTTGAGCGATAGTGCGTGCAGCTTCCTTAATCCCGTCGGTGAAATATTTATCTTCGTTCCTCGCGGAGTCGCAAAGTCCAGCCGCAGATCTTCCAATTTTGGGAACTCATTCGCGATGTGGGCGAGGTGCGAATCATCGGGGGTAAGCGGGGTGTGATAGAGGCTCAAGGTCTTCAGGTTCGGCAGGTTCTTGAGCGTCAGAACCGCGTCACGATGCTTCTCCGGATTGGCCTTGTTCAGGTCGCGCAGGCCCATGCTGCCGCCAATGGTCAGCGATTCGACTTTGAGTCCCGAGAAGGCTTCGAGCGAACTGATTCCCTTGGCGTGCCAGATGGACAGGCGCTTGAGGTCTTTTTGTTGCTTGAGGAATCCCCATTCGTGGTTCTTCAGCGTCGAGGCGTTGAGGCCCATGGATGACACTGGAAATTGGTTGAGTGATTCGTAGTCCGCCACGGTCAAGGCCGGGTTTCCTCGTGACATCAATCTTGTCGGCTTACCGGCGCGATCCTTGTGGATCTTGATGCCTTTTTTCTCGAGACGGGACTCAAGATCGTCACCCGAGGCGGTTGAGATCGCGACCAAAAGACAGCAGGAAACAAATGTGCGCATGCCCGGTTCTACAAGCTGCGGTCAGGATGCGCCAAGTCATTCGGAAGGCTCTTCGCGCGCGGCGTCGAGGTGTAGATGGGCGTCGCCGTTGTTCCCGCGAATCTCGAAAACGTGGTCAGCGCGGTTCTGCGTCAGATACTCGGTGAGTTCCACGCCGGACTCCTTGAGTTGACGCAGGAAATCCAGACGATCCTGGTCATCCGCCTGGCGGAATTCCCGCTCGGCGGTCTGGCGTTTCTGCAACTGACTGAGCTCAATTTCTTCGTCGGCTCCCCGGGAGGCCCGTTCTTTTTCACGCCGGGCCAGTTCGCGTTCCTGCTTGTAGTCTTCCAATTCCTGCGACTGCTGTTCGGTGTCCTTGTCGAGCATGTGCTGCAGTGATTCGGGGGCGCCGTAGCCTGCGGACGGCCTTTTTTGTGGGAAGAGACACAGCTGCCGGGGTGTCCTCGAACGCGAGCTCATTCGCGAGAGCCGGATCGACATCATCTCCGAGTTGGACGGTATCTTTGCCCCGTTGACGTCCCTTGCGTTTCTTGGCTCGCTGGGGATTCTTCTTCTGATGACGAATCGACCCCGTCGTTCGCAACATCTTGTTTTCCATGGCCTGAGGGGAGCTACAACAGTTCGCCGCGATCGCAACTGGTGTTGCTACTTCGCGCCGTGGTCGTCCCAGGGAAGCAGCTTGAGATCAGTGCAGAAAGGCGACGCGGGGTAGCCGTCGCGGTTGTAGAGATTGCCGCCTTGAGGTTTCGGGGCGCAGGCGTAGCGGACCGCGACGGGTTGTTTCACGCCGTTTGCCACGACGATGACTTCACCGGCTTCAATGCGGGCTTCGGCGGTATGCCAACGACCATCCGCATCGGCGACTTCGAACCAGAGCAACGGATTTCCGGGAAACTCTTCCGCCGGCGGAACCGATGGTTTGAACCCGACCATCAAACCGCTTTCGGCATTCTGAAATCGTACGTGAACGGAGTTTCCCTTGATGCGATGGCTGGCATAGGTTGGGCCGCGGACTTCTTTCTTGATCCAATGATAGGTCTCCGCCATTGCCAAGTGGGCCAATCGGCGTCCAACCGAGAGTTTGTCTGGCGGATGAATCCCTTGGCCGCGGACATCGATGGTGACGGCCATCGCAGTATGGGGCACGGATTGGGCGAGGCGTTGTTCTTCGCGCATGCGAACCCAACCGGTGGCGCCGGCGAAACTCGGCAGTTGAACGTAGTAACAGGGAAGGTCTGAGTCGCGCCAAGCTGCCCGCCAGCCTTCGATCATGGCCTGTTGTTTGAATCGGTAGAAACGTGGGTCCTCACCACGGCCACAGTTTGATTCTGCCTGATACCAGAGGAATCCTTTCAATCCGAAATTCGTCAGGGGAGCCATGCGTGCATTGTAGATTGCTCCGGGATGTCCTTCGGCATTGCGAATGATGACCCCGCCGGGCATTTGCTGAAGTTTTTCCAAGGCATCCTCATCGGATAACCGAAGGATGCGTTTCAGGAGCGGCGTCCGAAAAGCCTCTCGTGGAATGAACGGTTCAATGGGCTTGCCGCCCCACGAGACGTCGATGATGCCAATTGGCGCGTTGATTCGTGCGCTGAGACTCCGGGCGAACGCGGCCGCCACAGCGGAGAATTTCGTGACGCTCTGGCGAGACATGGGCACCCAATTACCGGGGTGAATGTCGTCCGAGTTGGAACTTGGATCGGGTCGAATGGGATCGTGAATCCGGCGCATCCGGATGAGCGGGAGCGACGTTGTGATGGCCCATGCCTGACCCTGCGGCAGGTGCTTCACCATCCGGCTGACGGGGTATTGCATGTTTGATTGGCCGGCCGCTAGCCAAACGTCTCCGATCACGACATCGATCAGTTTTGCCTGCGCGTCGCCGTCCACAAACAAGGTCAGGTTCACTCCCTGCAAGTTCTTCGAGCGGGCAGGGAAACGGGCCGTCCAGTTCCCGGTGCGCGATACCTTGGCAACGACCAACGAGGAGCCCAACGCAACCTCAAGTTTTTGTCCGGGGGCGGCACCGAAACCCCAGATATCGATCTCACGATTCCGTTGCAGAACAACATGATCAGCGAAGATTGCTGCGAAACGCGGCTGTGCCGTCGTTGTGAACGCGAAGAAAAGCATTAGGTAGAAGATGGGTGGTTAATCCATCCATAAGTTTTATAACAAAGCCTGACAGAGATTAAATATGAAACTTGGAATACTTTCTCAAGATATACGACTTTATTCAACAAGTAGGCTTTAT
>JBMYQZ010000036.1:0-8067 GCA_049601855.1 Limisphaerales bacterium
CTTCGCCGGAATAGGCATTGAAGGGCGGGAGTGCTTCCTTCTCAAGGGCGGGGGCTGCGGAGTCTGTGGCGATAATCTGCTCGGTCAGCGATGCTTTCAACGGGTAGGGCCGCAAGAGCGAGAGTTCCCGCGTCTTCGGCGTGGGAAAGAGGACATGAAACACCTCGGTCTCCGTCTCGTAGCCCCACTTACGGAAAAGCTCCGCGACGAACTCGGCATTCTCCTTCGCCTTGGGTGAACCGAGATGATGCGGTCGCGTCGTCATCTTCCGCATCCAATCGCGAAGGTTGCCGGGTTTGAGCAGGGCATCGTAACGGTCTTCAAACCTGAGTTGCGCGTCGGCCTGGTCCGGCGTGAAACCAAGTGGCGTGGTCGCCGCATGGCTGGAGATTGAGAGAATCGCCGACCAGACCAGGGCGGCGGGGAGACGGGGGATTCGCATGGTCCATGAAATTCAAAGTTGCCCAGCCCTGTCAACGTCGGGTTTTCCATGGACTCGCTGTCATTGCAGGCTTGCCCGAAGACTTCCCGTCCCGTATCGACGACGGCTCCATTCTAACTGCTATGACTGCCAAAGCCCCCTGGATCACCTATCGCCCCGAACTCAAAGTCTTGGATTGTACGATTCGGGACGGTGGACTTATCAACAGTTCCAAATTCTCCGACGAACAGGTCTCGGCGGTTTACAATGCCTGTCTCGCCGCCGGTGTGGACTACATGGAGATCGGCTACAAGAATTCGGCCGAGCAGTTTCCGAAAGACCAATACGGCCCTTGGCGGCATTGCGATGAGGAGGATATGCGCCGCGTCGTTGGCGATCACACGGCTGAAGCGACGGGCATGAAGCTCTGTGCCATGGCGGATGCCGGTGGCAAGAGCGACTGGCAGAACAAGATCGGGCCGGCCAAGGACAGCGTGCTCGATATGATTCGCGTGGCCTGTTACGTGCACCAGATCTCCGAGGCGGCCGACATGGTGCGGCATTGCCACGAACTGGGCTACGAGACGACGGTCAACATCATGGCGATCTCGATCGTCAATGAAGCCGAGATCGACCAGGCCCTGGAAATCGTCCGCGAACTTCCGACCCAGGCGGTGGTCGTCGTGGACAGCTTTGGCAATCTTTACCGCGAACAGATCGATCACCTGGTGAACAAGTACAGCCAGGCAGTGGAAGGCAAGGGGATCGACGTCGGCATCCATGCGCACAACAACCTGCAACTCGCGTTCGCCAACACCGTCGAGGCAATCATCCTCGGCAGCAACCGGGTCGACGCCACGATGTTGGGTCTCGGCCGCGGTGCCGGCAACTGCCCGATGGAGATCCTGCTGGGCTTCCTGCGCAATCCGAAGTTCAAGCTCCGGCCGGTGATCGAGTGCATCCAGAATACCATTCTCCCGATCAAACAGGATTTCGATTGGGGTCCCTCAATTCCCTACAACATCACCGGCCAGTTGAACCGGCACCCGCGTTCGGCCATGGCCTTTCGCGAAGGCGATTCTCCAGACGACTACCTTGCGTTTTACGATGAGGCGATCGCGGACGCTTGAGGCGGACTATTGAACCGGCGTTGAAGTGATCCGGTAGAAGCGCTTGGCGTCATTGGTGGCGTTGAGGAAAAACTCTGTCGCCGGGAAGCGGCCATTGATCGTGGACACGTTGGTATAGGAGCCGGAGGCGGTGTTGGCCGAGTGGATGGTGTATTGGAAATTGGTGGAAGCCGGCCAGCTGAAGCGCGTGTGGGACTGACTGAAGGCGGAGGCATTGAGGTTCAATGAGAATGGCGGATCGATCGCATTGGGGGCGGTGCCCATGAGTTGTTCGCGGGCGGTGTTGTAGCCGTCGAGATCAGGGTCGGACAGGGGGCCCTGGGCGAGGTTGCCGAAGTGTTGGTTTTCCCAAGCGTCGTCAAGACCGTCGGCGTCGCTGTCGGTGATTGGGACGCCGTTGATGAAGAGTTCCACTTCGTGAACCACCCCGACGTTGCCCTGTTCTTCGTCGACGATTTGAACGAGCCAATTGCCGACGGAGGATTCACCAAGGTGCATGACGGAATGGTAGGTCCAATTCAGGGTGGTGGCGTTTTCGTTGTGGTAGGGGAAAGCCGAGTCGATGGCCACGAGGGAGCGTTGCAGGCGGCTGCGCGTGCCGGCAGGGGAATAGAGTGAGAGACGGAGATTGCGACGGAGTGGGTGGGCGAGGCGAATGCGGACGGCGACCTGTTCGACGATGAGTTCGTTGGTGACGGCGAAGTCGAAGCGCGGACCTTCACGCCGGAGTTGCACGCGGAGATTGGCGTTGGTTTCACTTTCCATACGGAGGGCGTTGCCAGTGTCGCCGCCGACGAAGATGGCCGGGTAGGTGTTGATGCGGGGCAGTCCCATGTTGACGAGGTTGGTGGCATTGGTGCCGGTCTCATGATTGTAGATGATGGCGAAGGCGGCAACGGCTGCTTCGGCGCGTTCAAGCTTGTCGATGAAGAAGGCGTCGCCGCGTTCAATCAGCGCAGCCCGGCCGGTGAGATTCTGCGCGATGTCATTCGTGGCGCGGCCGACGAAGGTCAGGGGAAGGCTGGCGGTCTGCAGGTCCGGGGCGCGCCATTCGCCCGGGGCGAGTTCCGGGTGACGGGTCTCGGACGGAAACACTCCGGTGACGCGGTAGTGTCCGTTGGTATTGGCGAGGGAATTCGTCACGAGGACGTGGTGGCCGAGATCCACGATGGGAATCGGATTGGTGGGAGTCTGCCGGAAGCTGATCGCCGCGCGCGGCGGACGGTTGGACCACAGCTGTGCGAGGCGGGTGGCTTGGCCGGCATCGGGGACGCCGTAACCGGTGTTGTGACTGATCTGAAAGCCGGCACCGTTGATCTGCATGTCGGTGTCAATCGCGGGTGCGTCTGTCTGCCGGCTGGAGAGGGCCATGATTTGGTGCACGTCTCGGGCGTTGAGATTGGTGTTGGCGGCGACGATTAGCGCTGCGATGCCGGAGACGATCGGTGCGGAGGCGGAGGTGCCGATGAAACCGAGAGAGCCGAACATGTAGTCGGCGCAATCGGGGAAATCGAGGCAGCTGCCGTTGCTGAATCCACTGCTGCCGACCCGGTCGGTGGTGAACAAGCGGGGGAATCCATCGTCACCACTGGGTGCGGCCACCAACACGCTCGCCCCCGGCGAACTATAGGTGGCCACCCGTCCGGTGGCACGCACTGCGGCCACTTGGATGGTATGCGGCTCACTCGTGTACTCGTCGTCAGCCGTGTCGCCGGCGATCTGAACGGCCGGCGTGGAATTGTCGTTGGCGTTGCGAATGCGGTTGTTTCCGGAGGACCGGACGAAAATGGTGCCCCGGCCGCTGCGGCCATTGGCAAAGGCATTGGTAAACGCAATGCGTTCCAATTCGCTGATCGGTGTCAGATGGCTGTTGCCCCAACCCCAGCTGTGGTTTTGCACGCTGACGACATTCAGTTCGTGGAGAAACACGCTTGCGATGACCGAGGAACTCGACTGGCCGAGCATCTTCCAGATTGCCAACGAAGCCATCGGAGCCGTGCCAGCCATGCCAATGGTGTTGTAACCGCGGGCGGCGGCAAGACCGGCAACCGCCGTGCCGTGCCCGGCATCGAATTGTCCGTGATTGCTGTTGGTCGAGCCGTTCTCAAAGTTGCGGTGTGGTTGGCCGTGGGTGGCCGCGAACAAGTCCGGGTGTTCCAGATCCGCGCCCGTGTCGCCGATGGCGATGACGACGCCTTCACCGCGCGTGATCGCCCAGGCCTCGCGGGCATTCACCGAGACGAAATTCTGCTGGCCGGAATCGTTGTGCGCTTCGAGGTAAAACTGATCGCCGAAGCGTTCGTCGTTCGGCTTGACCGCGTAGGCGCTGGTGGCCCGCCTCGGCGCGTGCATGTCGGGATGGCAAAAACGAACAGCAGGCAGGGCGGCCAGGCGTTGGGCTTCCTGCGCGGCGGTGAGGGCATCCGGCGCATTGAGGATGTGGGCCTGTTCGGCAAATTTCTTGGAGTGGCGGAGCGGGGAGTCTTGCAACAACGGTTTCAGCTCCCGCCCAGGTTGCAGGCCGATGATCACTTTCGCCGAAAAGAACTGCACGTGTCCTCGAGCGGAACTTGGCGCCAAGTGGAGCTTCTGCACGCGAATGACCTTGCCCCCCAGATCGTGAGGAACGAGCAAGTCGTAGGAGCGCTGCGCCGGCTCCGTGAACGTGAACCTCATGACGCGGTCACCCGCCTGGCCAATCAGCGGCAGGCAAAGCAGGGCGAAGATGAGTCTGGTTGTTGGCATGGCGGAACGTTTATCAGCAAAAAGCGGTATCTTCTCAGATTTGGCCAAACTTTTTCACTACCGCAGATTACTGACGGCGGCGATTTATCGGGGAAAATGTTCCAAGTGCGCGTGGCGACCCGCACGGTAGCGCTGTTCGATGGCTGCCGTAATGAATTTCTTGGCCGCGCGAACGGCCGCGGTCAGGTTTTTTCCCAAGGCGAGATTGGCGGCAATTGCGGCGGAGAGTGAACATCCGGTGCCGTGCGTTTCCGCGCCGGGGATGCGGCGGGCCCGATGCAGTGATATCCTCTTCCCGTCGAAAAGCACGTCGGTGGATTCCGAAGAGTCACGATGCCCACCCTTTACCAAGGCGGCGCAACCCCATCGCGCATGGATTTCACGCGCTGCTGCTTTCGCATCCTCGATCGACTGGATGGCAGCGCCGAGTAGCAGTTCGGTTTCATCAAGATTGGGGGTGACCAGTTTGGCCAATGGCAACAGCTCCTGCTTCAAAACCCGGATCGCGCGCGGCTTCAGCAGTTGCGCACCGCTGGTTGCCACCATCACCGGATCCACCACCAGCTGACCGGCTGATGCGGGCGAATCGGCAACACATTGGATCAACGTTTCCGAGTAAAGCATGCCGGTCTTGACCGCCGCCGGCTTGAGACGGTCGAACACCGCCCCGATCTGCGCCCGGAGGACATCTCGACGCGTGGGCTGAATCGCGGTGACTTGCTGGGGGTTCTGCGCCGTGAGACAGGTGATGGCGCAGGTCCCGTGCACTTGGAAATGCGCGAAGGTCTTCAGATCGGCCTGCACGCCCGCGCCGCCCCCGCTATCGGAGCCGGCGATGGAGAGAGCCACAGGGCGTTTCTTGACGGACGACATGCGTCAAATGTCCGAAAATCGTAACGGGAAGTCAAAGACGCGACTGGTACGTGGCGAAGTTTTGTTTGAGAGATGGAACGCCCAGCCGTGTGTCGTGGCTTGCAAGTGCGATCGGGGGCGTGGCAGTTTTCGCGTCTAAGCGTGGGATCGTTCGCATTGAAAACCGAATCAGCGGAGATACTTGAAGTGGAACTTCAAGGAGATTGGACGTCGCAATCGGGAGTGCCGGACACCGCGTCGATCAAGGAAGAATTTTCGCGGAATGGGGATTCGCCGAAGATGTTGCGTTGCGTCAATGCGGGGATTGGAGAGTGGAGTTCGCCGCTGGTTTCTTTCTTGTTGAGGTGCCACGAGATCTGTCTGGAAACTCAGGCGACCTTGGATCCGGGCGATGTTCCGGAAGGGGCGGCGCACCTGCTGGAGTTGGCGACGGCCGTGCCGGAAAAGAAGGACGCGCGGAGATCGGATGAGAAACTGGGTTCATTGTACTGTCTGGGGCACGACACGATCGAATTCTTCGTCAGCTCGATGCAGATCGTGCATTTTATCGGGCAGGCAACGTTGGGCTTCGTACGGATGCTTTCGGGGAAGGCGCGTTTTCGCGGATCGGACGTGATGCTGATCATGCAGGAGTGCGGGGCGGAGGCCTTGCCGATTGTGGGGCTGATCAGTTTGTTGACGGGGTTGATCCTGGGCTTTGTCGGGTCCATCAACCTGGAGGCCTTCGGGGCTTCAATTCTCGTGGCGGACCTGGTGGCGATGGGCGTGGTGCGCGAAATGGGTTGCATCATGGCGGCGGTGATCATGTGCGGGCGGACGGGGGCTGCTTTTGCGGCGCAGTTGGGAACGATGAAGGTGAACGAGGAAATTGATTCGTTCACGACCTTCGGGTTTTCGGCGATCGATTTCCTGGTCTTGCCGCGGATGTTGGCGTTGATGTTGATGATGCCGGTGCTGTGTGTGTTCGCCGATTTCTTTGGCATCATGGGTGGATTGTTGGTGAGCGTTTCGATCCTGGATGTGACCTTCACAGAGTATGTCACTCAAACGCTGGCATCGATTTCGGTCTTGGATTTCATGACGGGCATCGTGAAGGGATCGGTCTTTGGGGTGCTGATCGCTTTGACCGGTTGTCTGCGGGGAATTCAATGCGGGGACAGTGCGGCGGCGGTCGGGGAAGCGGCGACTTCGGCGGTGGTGACCGGGATCACCGCGATTGTGGTGTTTGATGCAGTCTTTGCGGTAGTCTTCCATATCTTGGGAATATGAGTGACGAGACCCACATCGAGATCCGGGATTTGACGATGGCCTACGGGTCCTTCGTCGTGATGCGGGAAATCAACGTGAAGGTTCGCCAAGGGGAGGTGTTCGTCATCATGGGCGGTTCGGGTTGCGGGAAGAGTACTTTGCTGCGGCACCTGATCGGGCTCAAGGAACCGGCGGCGGGGGAGATTCTTTACCACGGCAAATCGTTCACCAAAGCCCACGACGACGAACGTGAAAAGGTGATGCACAAATTTGGTGTGCTCTTCCAAGGCGGGGCTTTGTGGAGTTCGATGACCTTGAGGGAAAACGTTGCGCTGCCATTGGAGGAATACACCGATCTCTCCAAACGCGAGATTGCCGATATCGTGAGTCTGAAACTGGCCTTGGTGGGGCTGAAGGGATTTGAAGACTACCATCCGGCCGAAATCTCGGGTGGCATGTGCAAACGCGCGGGTTTGGCTCGCGCGATGGCATTGGATCCGGAGATTCTTTTCTTTGACGAACCTTCCGCCGGGCTCGATCCGGTGAGCGCGCGGCGACTGGACGAACTGATTCTGCGTCTACGGGACAATCTGGGCACGACCGTCGTCGTGGTGACCCATGAATTGCCCAGTATCTTCGCGATTGCGGACAACGCGGTATTCCTTGATGCCCATACCCGCAAGATGCGGGCGGTGGGTAATCCCAACGAACTTCTCGCCACGACTGAAGATCCGGTCTTGAAAGAATTCCTTACTCGCGGTGAAGTCACCGCCACTGCTGACGTATGAGCAAAAAGGCCAATCCAACCCTCGTCGGACTGTTCGTGATCGTCGGAATCGTGATCGCGGTCGCCACCGTGTTGTTGTTGGGCTCCGGCAAGTTCTTCACTACCAAGACACGCTACGTCCTGTATTTCGAGGAATCGGTCAATGGATTGTCCAAGGGCGCCCCGGTGAAATTCAAAGGTGTCACCATCGGTGCGGTTGATGACATCCTGCTGCACTACGACAAGGACCACGATTCCATTCACATTCCGGTCATCATTCACTTGGACACCAACAAAATCCTGGAGAATCTGGCCACCGCCGAAGTGGGGCAGACCGCGGCCTACGTCGACCTGATCAATCACCTGGTCGGGCGGCTGGAGACCGACAGCTTCGTGACCGGGCGTCTGTACATCGGGCTGCGATACGATCGGGAATCAGATGCCAAACGTGAGCATCGGGCGCTGCAGATCCCCGAGCATACCGAGATTCCGACTGAGTCCTCACAGATCAAGGCCTTGCTGGACCAACTCCAGGGCATCGACATCATGGGACTCGTGGACACCGCCAAGTCCACGTTGGCCAACATTGATGGCGCGCTCACGAATATCAACACGAAGGACATCAACGACGAGGTCGTGCTGACGATCAAGTCGGCCCGCCAAAAGATTGAAAACCTGGACTTGGACGGCGCCTTGTTGTCCGTGCAGCAGACTTTGACCAACGCCAATTCCACGTTGATGTCGATCGAAGGTCTGGCCAATGACTTGAACGGCGTGGGGGCGGTCGCCAAGGAGAAACTCGGCCCCTTGGTCGCCGAGGTTACCAACACGACCCAAAAGGCGGTGGCCACGCTCGACTCCATCCAGGGTGTCGCCGATGAACT
>JBMYQZ010000036.1:8077-16706 GCA_049601855.1 Limisphaerales bacterium
GTGCTTCGCGGCAACTCCCCGTTGCATCGCCGACTGCTTTCGGCGCTCGATGAACTCAATCATCTCTCGCGATCTGTTCGCGAGCTGACCGACAAGATCAATCACGACCCGAAGATGTTCCTTACCGGCAAACCGAAACCCTTACGATGAATCACATGCTACGTTTCGTTCTTCCCGCTGCCTTTGCCCTCACCATGGTCGGCTGCGTCAACCTGGATCCCACACCGGATCCGACCCGCCACTTCACACTCGCGGCGTTGGGCGCCAACCAGGAACACCCCAACGTGACGAAGAGTCCCAGCTTCGCCCTGGTCATTGAACCGGTAACCGTTCCGTTCTACCTCAAGAAATCCAACGTCGTGCTGCGGAAGAACGCGGACGAACTTTTGTATCCGGATTACGAGCGCTGGGCCGAGCCGGTCGAGAAGGGCATTGGCCGCACCGTGGCGGAGAATCTCACCGCGATGTTTGGCAGCCGCTTCATCCGCACGAGCGACCAACCGGGGCAGCGCAATGACGAGAAACGTCTTAATATCAACGTGATCGAATTCACCACCTCAGAGAAGGGCGAGGCGATCTTCATTGTGGAAACCAAGCTTCTGCCTCCCGGCGGCAACGGAATTCTGTCCGCCGCGCGCACGCGTCTCACGACGCCCGCTCAAAGCGACGCGGTCGATGTGCAGCTGAGCGTGGCGGCCTTGAGCGATGTGATCCACCAGTACTCGCAGCAGCTCGCCGCGATGTTGCAGCAATTCAAGTAGGAACGATGAGCAAGGTATTGATCATTGGCGCCGGCGGAGTAGGCCGGGTCGTGACGCACAAGTGTGCACAATTGCCGGAGGTGTTTTCAGAAATCACCCTGGCCAGCCGGACGCTCTCGCGCTGCGAACAGATCGCCAGTGAGTTGTCCCGCCCGATCCGAACCGCGCAGGTCGACGCCGACCAGGTTCCGGAACTCGTCGAACTCATCCGGAAGGTCGATCCGAAGATCGTCATCAATGTCGCATTGCCCTACCAGGATCTCACGATCATGGACGCCTGTCTGGAGACCGGCGTCGACTACGTGGATACCGCGAACTACGAGCCGAAGGACACGGCCAAGTTTGAATACAAGTGGCAATGGGCCTATCAGGATCGATTCAGGGAAGCAGGATTGATGGCACTGCTCGGCTCCGGATTCGATCCCGGCGTCACCAACGTCTTCTGCGCCCATGCCCAGAAACACCTCTTCGACCAGATCGAGACCATCGATATTCTCGACTGCAACGCCGGCGACCACGGCTACCCCTTCGCCACCAACTTCAATCCCGAGATCAACATCCGCGAAGTCTCTGCGAACGGCCGCTTCTGGGAAGCCGGCGAATGGAAGGAAACCCAGCCGATGGAGAAACGCTGGGATTTTGATTATCCCGAAGTCGGCGTGAAAGCTTCCTTCCTCATGTATCATGAGGAGATGGAATCGCTGTGCCAGAACATCCCCGGCCTCAAGCGCATTCGCTTCTGGATGACTTTCGGTGAAGCCTACCTCACGCATTTGCGTTGCTTGGAAAACGTCGGCATGACCTCCATCGAACCGGTCGACTTCCAAGGCGAAAAGATCGTTCCACTGCAATTCCTCAAAGCACTCCTCCCCGATCCCGCCAGTCTCGGTCCGCGGACAAAAGGCAAGACCTGCATCGGCTGCCTCGTCAACGGCACCAAGGACGGCCAACCCCGCAAGTCCTTCATCTACAACTCCTGCGATCACCAGGAGTGCTTCAAGGAAACCAACGCCCAAGCCGTCTCCTACACCACCGGCGTCCCCGCCATGATCGGCGCCAAGCAGGTGTTGGACGGCGCCTGGCGGAAGCCCGGCGTCTGGAACATGGAGCAGCTAGATCCCGATCCCTTTATGGCCGACCTCGACCAATATGGTCTGCCGTGGAAGGTTGTCGAGATGTCGGGCGTTAAGATTTTTGAAGGCTAGTGTGCTGTCAGGTAAGTTCGCGACATAAATGTTCCACTTTTCCGAGGATGACGTCAGCCGATGCCGTCCAGTTGAAAGGTTTGGGATCACGATTGTGTTCGGCGATGTAATCGAGGATGCACTTTCGTAGGTGTCGGACACTGCGGAAGGAGTTGCGGCGGATCTGTTCGGTCGTGATCTTGGCAAAGAAGCGTTCGACTTGATTGAGCCAGCTGGAATGAGTCGGAATGAAATGCATCTGCCAACGCGGGTGGCGCGCGATCCACTTGCGCACTGCGGCGGTCTTGTGAGCAGCGTAGTTGTCCAAGACCATGTGCACTTCCATTTTGGGCGGTGTCTCTTTCTCGATCTTTCGTAGGAAGGCCAGGAAGTCCTTCTGCGTGTGCCGCGCCCGGCATTGTGCGAGCACTTCACCACTCTTGATCTCCAAGGCGGCAAACAGAGTCAACGTTCCATGCCGCCAATAGTCATGGCTGCGACGCTCAACTCGCCCCGGCGCCAGGGGCAGAATCGGCTGTGTTCGTTCCAAGGCTTGGATCTGATTTTTCCCATCTACACGCAGCACCAGAGCGTTTTGCGGCGGACTCATATACAGGCCAACCACATCGCGGACCTTCTCGACGAAGAAGGGATCGGTGGACAGTTGAAAAGCCTCACTACGATGGGGGCGCAAACCAAAAGCCTGCCAAATGCGGGCAACCCGTTCGTGTGAGAAGCCAACCTTAGCCGCCATGCTCCGCGTGCTCCAATGGGTGGCGTTGGACGGTTTGGTTTCGAGTGTCAGTCGAATCACTTCGCTGACTTGTTCATCGCTGATCTGCCGGGGTGGTCCGCTGCGAGGTAGATCGTTCAATCCTTGGAGGCGCTCAGCAAGAAAGCGCGTGCGCACCCGGCCAACGGTATGTGGCCGAACTTCCAGTCGGCGTCCAATCTCGGCATTACTCAAACCCTCAGCACACAACAGGATCATTCGCGCGCGCCGAGCCAAAGCCTGAGCAGTGCTACCTCGTCGACTCAGTCGTTGGAGTTTGAGCGTCTCTTCATCGTCAAGTTCCAGCGGCGGCAAGGGGCGTCCTTTGGGCCTCACCACAGCATACCGATCGGCTCGATCTTGTATAATTATTTATGTCTCGAACTTACCTGACAGCACACTAGTGAGGCGTTGGCATCAGTCAAAGCGATTGGGATTGCCATGCTTTGTTCTCAACACAGCGGCACATGGATCGGACCAATCTTGCTCCGTGTTCTGGGTGATGAGAAAAGCCATTCTGCACCGCCGACATTTGTTGCAGCGGCAGAGCGCGGTCACTTGTTCACGAACCGCAAGAGAAAGTGGCGGTAAAACTCGTGTGCCAACTCGACCTGGCGAACTTCGATAAACTCGTCGGCCGTGTGCGCCTGGTCGATGCATCCGGGACCAAAGATGATCGCGGGGACACCAGCGCGGGAAATCTTGGTGCAATCACAGCCGAAGGGAACTCCCGCCGGTTCAGGTGGCATATTCATCGCCTTGAGGGCGGCAGAGGCGGACTGGACAACAGATTCTTCCTCCGGCGTATCCATGGCCGCGTCTTGGGTGTATGGCTTCACCATCTCGACGCGAATCTTTGGATGTCGTTCGCGGACCGGATCGAGCAGGCGGTCGTAGCGTTCCACAACATCGTCGATCGCCTCACCGGGAATGAGCCGACGATCAATTTCAATGGTGCAGCGATCGGGAACGAAGTTGACCTGATCGCCGCCTTGAATGGTTCCGATATTCAGTGACGGCGAGCCGACCAGTGGATGGGAGAGTTGTTTCAGATACGGGGCATCATCGGCGAAGGCTCGCACGACATCCGCCATCGCGGTGATGGCATCGGCGCCGAGATGGGGCTTGGCGCTGTGGGCGGCTTTGCCGTGCGTGATGATCTGCCAGCGGAGGACGCCTTTGTTGGCCCGCATGACGCGAAGCTCGGTCGGTTCGGCGACGATGGCGGCGACGGGTTTGGTATCGAACGATTTCACCAACGCCCTCACACCACGATAGATGTATTCTTCATCCACCACGGCTGCGAGCAACACGTCCATCGGTGGGACTTCGTTGGATTCCTTCAGATCCGCGACGGCCTGCATCATGCACGCCAAGCCCGCCTTCACGTCGCACGAGCCACGGCCCCACATGCGGCCGTTTTCGATTCGAGGAGTGAACGGCTCAATCGACATGTTGTCGGTGGAAACCGTGTCCATGTGTGCTTCGAGCAGCACGGTGCAGGAACGATCGCGACCGGGCAGGCGAATGAGCAGATTATCGCGACCGGGCAAAACCTCCTGACGCTCGACCGCGATCCCACGTTGTTCGAAGAAGTTCGTCACATAGACGGCGACGTCCGCTTCGCCGGGGCCGTTCCACTCCGGGTTGACGCTGTTGATCGCGACCAGATCGGCGAGGGTTTGGAGTAGGGGAGAGTCAGGCACGGCCCGTTTCTAGCATCGGTGCCATCCCTGACCAACTTTTCACTCGCTCCGCTTCGGCCCATCGGCTTAACTAAAAGCAATTCAGCGACTGAAGGACCCATTATGGCCGAATTCACTTTCAATTGTCCCTTCTGTAATCTCGAACTCAGCGTCGATGAGAACCATGCCGGTCAAGAGGTTGAGTGCCCCGGTTGCAATGAAATCCTGATCATCCCCACGCCCTCGCAGGCTGCCGAAGCCGGTCTGCCGAGCAGTGAGGACATCGCCAGCGCCGAGATCGTCAAGCCGCAGAACCGGCCCCTGAATGTCGCCGCCAAGATTTCCAAGTCGCTCAAGGTGAAGACCTTCCGGCACCACGAGTTTGTCGAGGGCGACAAGGACAACTTCGATGTGGAAGTGTCCAAGTTCATCGGCGGAATCATCGAAGACGACATCTTCAGCATTCGCCCGATCCAGTATTCGCACGCCGAGAAGGTGACGATCGAAGGCAAGGAAGAGGAACGACTGGTCAACCAGTACGGGATCGTCGTTGTCTACAAGGGACTTGGATAAGATGTCTCAGCCGGTGCCCAAGCCGGTGGACCCCAGTGAGGTCGCCGAGGTGGCCTTGGGGGTGATTGCGGCAGCCAAGTTTCCAATGCTCGCATCCCTGGACGGCGAGCAGCCGCGACTGCGCCCCGTTTCTCCCGTCCGCACCGATCGCTTCACCATCTACGTTGCCAATCTCCGTCAGTATCACAAGACCCAGGAGATCGCGGCCAATCCCAAGGTCGAACTTTGCTATCTGGATTCGAGCCACGATCAGGTTCGCATCACCGGTGTCGCTGAGGTGCTGACCGACAAGGATTTGTTGAAGGAGATCTGGGACTCCAACCCGCTGCTGCAGCAATACCTTCGCACTCCCGATAACCCCGACCTGATCATCTATCGCATCGTGCCGAACCACGTCCGTTTCATGCGTGAATGGGCCTTGGAGTACATGGACGTCCCCCTGTGAGCGCGTGGCTTCGGCAACTGTTTCTCGTGCTGCTGCTGGCCGTTGCTCCGGTCGCGATCGCTGATGAAGCACTCGACGCCTTGGTCGGTGTCTTGAAGGACAATACCGACGCCCAACTCGATCGCGATATCCTGCGCGGCTTGCGGGACAGCCTTACTGCCGTGCGATCGACGAAAGCTCCGAAGGATTGGAACGTCGTCGAGAAACGCCTGCGCAAGAGTCCGAATGCCGAAGTGCGCGAGCTCGCCAAGCAACTCGCGTTGAAATTCGGCAGCCAATCTTCGCTCAGCGAATTCCGTAAGACCCTCGCCAATGCCAAGGCCGCGCCGAATGCACGCCGCAGCGCGCTGAAAGCGCTCGCGGCCGCGAAGGACAAGCAACTGGTCGATCTGGTGTTGCCCCTGTTGTCGGATTCCAGAGTGCGCGTCGAGGTCATCAACGCCTTGGCTCAATACGGTGACGTCAGGATCCCCGGCGCCCTGTTGAAGATTTACCCGCAGCTCAAGCCCATTCCCGGACGACGCGCAGTGCTGAACGTGCTGGTATCTCGTGTTTCCTACGCCGAGTCGTTGTTGGATGCCGTGGAATCAAAGCGGGTTGCGAGGACGGAGTTGACCGCTGATCTGGTGCGTCAATTGCGTGCGTTCAAACAGGAACAACTGAATGCCCGTGTGCTCAAGCTTTGGGGTGTCGTCCGCGAAAGCCCCGAGGAAAAGAAACGCGAGATCGCGAAGTACAAGAAACTCATCATCGCCAAGAAAGGCGATGCCAAACGCGGTCAGCCACTCTATGGGCTTATCTGCGGCCAGTGCCACACCCTCTTCGGTGAAGGTGGCAAGGTGGGACCGGACATCACCGGCGCCAATCGCTCCGATCTCGATTACCTCCTCCACAACATCCTCGATCCAAACGCGGAGATTCCGAACGACTACCGCACGACCAACATCGACACGAAAGATGATCGTAGCCTGACCGGCGTGGTCGTTCGGCAAGACGCCCGGAGCGTAACGATTGTGACGGCCGCGGAACGGGTTACCATCGCCAAGAACGAAATTGATTCAATGCGGGAGAGCGAGTTGTCGATGATGCCGGACGCGCTGCTTCAGCCTCTCAATGAACAACAGGTGCGGGACTTGATCGCCTATCTGCAGTTGGCCCGTCCGTTGAAGTGATTGGTGCGCTACAAGGGCGTGACATTCACGACGAAATCCTCATCGGAGCCATAGTAGCATTGGATCCACTCTACGAGCTTGGATTCATCCACTAATCGGTAGTCAAACAACTGCGACGGGAAGCATTTGGTGAGGTGCTCGTGGAGTTTGGGTAATTTCTCGCTGTTGGCCATTCCAATGGTCACCACCTCGTCGGTATAAGAAAGGGGGAGGATCTGCCAGGGCTTCGCAATTATTCGGGGCAACTGCTGAATTGCATCATCGGCAATTTCGAATCCGGTCAGGTCCAGGAACGGGGGAGGTCGTTGTTGATTCCAATCCATGATTCCTAAGTGTAGCCGATTCGATGATCGATTGAATCTTGGTCCTGATAGCTCTCATTGTGTGGAGAATTAGCGGATGGGCGGTCGCTTTTCGGCAGAGAGCTTTACGTATGGGCGCAATCGTTTGCTCAAGTTGGCAATGGTTTGCGTGTGTTTGGAAACGCCGGCGAGATTGGTGATTTCTTCCGGGTCGTTGTCGTGGTCGTAGAGTTCACGGCCGGCTTTGCCTTGGAGCCATTCGGTGTAGCGCCAGCGTTCGGTGCGGATGGAGTAACCCCAGGCTTTGCGATTGTGCCAGATTTGGGTGACGGCGGGCTTGGTCCAGGGGGCGTTGGGATTGGCGAGGAGCGGAAGGAGAGATTTGCCTTGGAGACCGGCGGGCGGTTTGAGACCGCAGAGATCGGCCAAGGTGGGGTAGAGGTCCACCAGTTCGACCGTGCGGAGTGAAACGCCGTTCTTCTTCATGCCGGGGACGGCGATGATGAGGGGCATGCGGGCGGAGCGTTCGAAGGCTTTCCTTTTGTACCAAAGGCCTTTTTCACCGAGGAAGTAGCCGTGGTCGGACCAGAAGACGATGATGGTCTTGTCCATGAGCTTGTGTTTCTGCAAGGCGTCGAGGAGGCGGCCAACCTGGGCGTCGACGAAACTGTTGCAGGCGTAGTAGGCCTGTTTGCATTTGCGCGCTTCCTCGACAGTGATGTCCTTGAAGTAGTAGGGCCAGTTCCTGGTGTCACGTTGGATGGCCATCGGCGGGACGTCTTCGAGATCCTTCTTGGCTTCGGCGAGATCCGGGATGGCGATGTCCTTGAGCGGATACATATCAAAGTAGCGCTTGGGGGCGACGTATGGGCAGTGGGGATTGAAGAAGCCGGCGGCGAGGAAGAAGGGTTCGTTTTTCTTCTCACCGATGAGTTCGATGATCTTGCTGGCGACCATGCCGTCGCTGTGGTCCTCGTCTTTGCTTACGGGATCCCACCAAGCCATGGAGATGCCGAGACCCTTGTTCGGTCCATGGTTGATGATCTTATCCTCGTGCCACTTGTCGATGCCGGCGGGATTGTAGCGTTCGTCCCAGGTGGCGGGGTCGTCGTTGGCGTCGGTGCCGATCTGCTTGGGATTGCCGTAGTGGTAAATCTTGCCGGCGCGGGCGGAGAAGTAGCCGTTGCGTTTGAAGAGTTGGCCGAGCGTGGTGACGTTGGGGTTCTTCTTGCGGAGATCGTGGGCGAGCGTGTGCATGTCCAAGCGATCGGGGCGAAGTCCCGTCATGAGGCTCGCGCGGCTGGGACCGCAAAGGGGTTGTTGGCAATAGGCGCGATCGAAGCGGACGCCCAGCTTGGCGAGGCGTTGGAGGTGCGGGGTCTTGACCTGGGCATTGCCGTAGACGCCGAGGTCGTTGTTCATGTCATCGGCGGCGATGAAGAGGACGTTGTATTTTGGCTTGGCGGCCTCGGAAGTGGCCGATAGGACTAACAGGGCAGACAGGACGTAGAGCGGCTTCACGTGCTCGACCCTACGGGAGCTATTGGCCGTTGGTAAACTTCAACCTGACAACCTCCGGCTCGTCACTTACTTCAAAGTTTTTCATGGCACGCAGTTTATCGAAGGCGTTCTGAGCAGTGGACGACGGAAAGTCTCGTGTTAATGTTAGCATCGGCAACCGGAGATTGTGAGAATATGATCGACGACCCATCCAACATTGGGGGTGCAACGCCAT